>DASVLN010000269.1:0-4267 GCA_036384855.1 Burkholderiaceae bacterium
CGCGATGGCCGAATACCCTCGCCCCGGCCATGACGACCAGACCGACTTCTACATCGCCGAACGCAAGCCGGGCGCCGTGCTGCGGCCGTACAGGATGGGCGATCCGCCCGCGATCACCGTGCGGGCGGGCACCACCGAGGAGTGGGTGATCGAGAACTGGACCAACGAGCTGCACACCTTCCACATCCACCAGGTCCACTTCCGCGTGCTCGACGTCGACGGCGAGCCGGTCGCCGACCCGTCGCTGCGCGACGTCGTCGAGGTGCCCTACGCGACCGCCACCGGCTACCGCAGCAAGGAAGGGCCGGTGCGGCCGGGCCGCGTGCGCGTGAAGATGACGTTCCCGGCGGAGCTCGCGGGCGACATCCCGTTCCACTGCCATCTCGTCGACCACGAGGACAACGGCATGATGGCCGTGATCCGCGTGCTGCCGCCGGGGGCGAGGCGCCCGCCGCGCACTGCCGGCGCCGGCGCGATGGCCGGCATGCGGATGGATCACTGACCGGTCGCGGCCCGCTCCTCCTGCTCCGCTTCCTTCTGCAGCAGCAGGTTGAACATCGCCAGGGCGGCGAGCAGCTCGCCGTCGGGCGTGTCGTCGAGGAGCTCGACGTCGTGGCGCTCGCGCAGCGTGAGGATGCGCTCGCGCGCCCGCGCGACGAGGCGGCCGCCGCGCTCGAGGCGGAAGCTCAGGCCCAGCAGGCTGCCCGTGAGCTCGGCGCCGTCGAACGGGCCGCCGATCGCCTGCGTCCGCCGGCGCAGCGCGAGCAGCTTGCGGCGCCACAGGAAGCGCGCGCCGGCGGCCTCGACGATCCAGGTCGGCGCGAACGCGAGCAGCTTGCGCCGCATCGCCGCGACCGGCCGGCCGCCGCGGCTCACGACCCACGTGCGCGTCGGCCAGCCCCAGCGCCACGTCATCTCGTAGAGCGGCTCGCCGCGCTCGTCGAGCACGCGGTGCACCTGCCTCCACCACGAGAAGAGCTTGCGGTCGACGGTGAGGATGCGGGGCATGGCGGGACTGGGCGACGAGGTGGCGGGCAGTATGCGCCCAGGCGGCGGTCCGGCCGGGCGTTCGCGGACGATCGCCCATGCCGTCGATCGACCCTTCGCTCGCGAGCCTCGCCTCCGCCGTGCTGCTGCATCAGGCGCTGGCGCAGGCCCCGGCGCAGTGAGCGCCCCGGCGCAACCGGGACAACTCCTGCCGCGACCCCGGCGAGGGTCATCGCTTCTTCACGGGCTCGTCACGCGTCGCACGGATAGTCCGGCGCACTCCAACGAAATCCCGAGGAAGAGACCATGTCCCACCGTCCGGCCCGGGCCGCGCTCTGCGCCGCCGCCGTCCTGCTCGCCGCGCTCGCGGCGCCCGCGCACGCCACCGACGTCGCCCTGCCCGGCGACGGTACCTGGCTGGAATTCGACGTCGACAGCTTCGCCGCGCCGTCCTTCGGCACCGGCTGGATCGACCAGGGCGACGGCTCGCCGCTGAGCTTCTCGTTCACGGTCGCCGCCGGCCACACGGCGACGCTCACCGTGGTGGACGCCGGCTTCGCGGGGGACACCTTCGCCGTGACCAACCATGGCGCGGCGCTTGGCGCCACGTCGGCCGTGCCCGCCGGCACCGCCGACGGCGACGTGGTGTTCGACTTCGACGCCGCGCTCGCCGATCCCGCCTACAGCCGCGGCACCTGGACGCTCGGCCCGGGCAGCTACGCCATCGGCGGCAGCCTGCTGCAGTCGGTGACGATGGACGGCGCGGCGCTGGACGCGACCGACGGCGGGATCCGCCTTGCGACCTCGGTGCCCGAGCCGGCGCTGCCCGCGCTGCTGGTGGCCGGCCTGGCCGTCGTCGGTGCCGCCGCGCGCCGCCGCAAGAACGCCGCCTGACGCGAAGGAGTCCACGCCATGAACGCCAAGCGCACCCTCCTCGCCGCCGCCTGCTCGCTCGCCGCGGCCGCCGCCTCCTGCGGCACCGCCACCGCGGCCACCGCGGCCCCGGCGCCGATCACGATCAAGATCGTCGGCTTCAACGACTTCCACGGCAACCTGCAGTCGCCCGGCACCTTCGGCCAGAACACCGTCGTGCCGCCGTCGCAGCGGCCCGCCGTCGGCGGGGTCGACTACATCGGCGCCTACGTCGCGCGGCTGAAGGCGCAGAACCCGCTCAACGTCGTCGTCGGCGCGGGCGACATCATCGGCGCGTCGCCGCTGGTCTCGGCCCTGTTCTTCGACGAACCCGCGGTCGAGACGATGAACCACATCGGCCTGGAGTTCACCTCGGTGGGCAACCACGAGTTCGACAAGGGCTCGGCCGAGCTCCGGCGCCTGCAGAACGGCGGCTGCCACACGACGGGCGGCGTGCCCGACGCCAACAGCTGCAAGGGCCTGGGCTCGCGCGCGCCGGGCACCTTCGACGGCGCGAAGTACCGGTGGCTGTCGGCCAACGTGATCGAGAACGCGACCGGCCGCCCGCTGCTCGCGCCCTACGGCATCAAGTCGTTCAACGGCGTGAAGGTCGCCTTCATCGGCATGACGCTGAAGGCGACGCCGACCATCGTGACGCCCACCGGCGTCGCCGGCCTGACCTTCCTCGACGAGGCCGACACGGTCAACGCGCTCGTGCCGCGCCTGCGCGCCCAGGGCATCGAGGCCATCGTCGTGCTGGTGCACCAGGGCGGCTTCCAGTCCAGCCCGAACGTCGGCGACATCAACGGCTGCGACGGCAACCTGAAGAACGCCGACGGCAGCGACTCCGACATCGCCAACATCGTCAAGCGCCTGGACAACGCGGTCGATCTCGTCATCAGCGGCCACACGCACGCCGCCTACAACTGCTCGGCCAACACGGTCGACGTGAAGAACGTCGGCGGCAAGGCCGTCTCGACGCCGCGTCCGACCGGCCTGCCCAACAAGGTCGGCCGCCTGGTGCCGGTCACCAGCGCGAGCGCCTTCGGCCGCATCGTCACCGACATCGACATGACGATCGACCCGAAGACGCACGACGTCATCGCGGTCTCGCCGACCAACCGCCTCGTCGACCGCACCGACCCGGCCGCGCAGGCCGCGGTCGCCGCCGACCCGACGGTGGCCAACATCGTCGCCGGCTACAACACGCTCGTCTCGCCGCTGGCCAATGCCGTGATCGGCACCATCACGACGGCGCTGCCCTCGACCGCCAACGCGGCCGGCGAGGAGCCCGCGGGCGACGTCATCGCCGACGCCCAGCTGCAGGCGACGCAGCCGGCGAGCCTGGGCGGCGCCCAGATGGCGTTCATGAACGCGGGCGGCGTGCGCTCGCCGGGCTTCCTGTCGCCGTCGAACACCTACCCGTACGACCTGACCTACGGCAACGCGTTCACGGTGCAGCCCTTCGGCAACAGCCTGGTGACGATGACGGTGACCGCGCAGCAGCTCAAGAACCTGCTCGAGCAGCAGTTCAGCGGCTGCATGGGCCAGACCGCCAACCGCGTGATGCAGAGCTCCAACGGCCTCGCGTACTCGTGGAGCGCCTCGGCGCCCGCGTGCTCGAAGATCGTCGACGTGACCTACACCCCGACCGACGTCACCGTGACGCCGCCGGTGGTGACGGGCGCGCCCGACCGCATCGTCGTCGGCGGCGTCGTGCAGAACCCGGCGAAGACCTACCGCATCACCGTCAACAACTTCATGGCGACGGGGGGCGACGGCTTCACGGCGCTGCTGGGCGGCCAGAACTCGCTCGGCGGCGCGCAGGACATCGACGCCCTGACCGCCTACCTCGCCAACTACAAGGCCCCGCACGCGGCCTACGATCCGACGCAGCCGGCGCTCGCGATCCCGCGCGTGACGCTGCTGCCTTGAGCGCCGCCCGGCCGCGCTCGTCGCGCGCTCTGCGGGGCGGTCGCTGCCGCGTCAGCGCGGCGGCGGCCATGCGGCGCCGTCGCGCGTCCGTTCGGCTGGCCGCGGCGGCCGCGCTCGCGGCGCTGCTGTGCACGGGGTCGTCCGCGCTGGCGCACGACGACGACCCTCCCTCGCCCGCACGCGCCGCGCTCGTCGCCCACGCCGAGGACGAGCTCGCGCGCGGCCACGCCGCCGCCGCGATGGACGACTTCGAACGCGCCGGCCAGATGCAGCATACGCCGGACGCGGAGATGGGCCTGATCCGCGCCGAGTTGCAGGACGGCCAGTACCGGCGCGCGCTCGCCTTCTGCGCCCACACGGCGGGCGAGCACCTCGAGGCCGCGGACGGCGGCGCGCTCTACGCGTGGCTGCTGCGCATGGGCGGCCAGGACGC
>DASVLN010000270.1:0-2874 GCA_036384855.1 Burkholderiaceae bacterium
GTCGGCCAGCGGCACGCCCAGCGCGCGCAGTCCGCCGAGCACGGCGAGCAGGTTGCTCACGTTGTACTCGCCGATCAGCGTCGTCGCCACGCCGGCCGTGTGCGTCGCGCCGCCGGCGTCGCGCTCGACCAGCGTGAACGCCAGGCCGCCGTCGCGGTAGCCGATCCCCTCGGCGGACAGCCGTGCACCGGCCTCGGGCCGCACCGAGTACGTCCACAGGTCGAGCGGCCCGCGCGCGAGCTCGTCGGCGAGCAGCGCGCCGGCATCGTCGTCGACGTTGATCGACGCGGCCTTGAGCCCGACCCAGCCGAACAGCAGCCGCTTGGCGGCCCAGTAGTTGTCGACGCTGCCGTGGTAGTCGAGGTGGTCGCGGGTGAAGTTCGTGAACAGGGCGACGTCGACGCGCGTGCCGGCCATGCGGTGCTCGACGATGCCGATCGAGCTCGCCTCCATCGCGCACGCGGCGAAGCCGTCGTCGGCCATGCGGCGGAAGGTCGCCTGCAGCAGGATCGGGTCGGGCGTCGTGAGGCCGGTGGGCCGGATCGTCCAGTCGAGCTTCGAGTCGCCCGCCGCGACCGGCTGCGGCAGCGGCGGCACGCCCACGCCCAGCGTGCCGACGAAGCCGGCGCGGCGGCCGAGCAGGTTCAGCGCCTGCGCGGTCCACCAGGCGGTCGAGGTCTTGCCGTTGGTGCCGGTGGTCGCGACGACGTCCAGGCGCGCGCTCGGCTCGTCGAAGAACGCGCTCGCGATGTGGCCGGCCGCGGCCTTCATGTTGGTCAGCGTGGCCACGCGCGCGTCCTCGAACCGGAACGCCTCGACGCCGGCCTCCTCGACCAGGCAGGTCGCCGCGCCGGAGGCGAGCGCGGACGCGACGAAGCGCCGGCCGTCGGTCGCATAGCCCGGCCACGCGATGAACGCGTCGCCGGGCTGCAGGGCGCGGCTGTCCGTGCGCAGCGTGCCGGTGACCCAGGACTTGAGCCAGCGGCCGGCGGCGGCGGGGGACTTCAGGCGCGTCAATGCCATGGGATGCTCGTCCTCAATCGCTTTCGGGAACCTGTTTGACGTCCTTCATGGTGACCTGCGTCTTCACGTCGAGGTCCGGCGCCACCCCCAGCAGCGGCAGCGTCTGCGACACCACCTGGCTGAAGACGGGCGCCGCGACGTCGCCGCCATAGTGCAGGCCGGCGCCCGGCTCGTCGATCATCACCGCGCAGACGATGCGGGGGTGGGAGATCGGCGCAAGCCCGACGAACCAGGGGCGGTACTTGTTCTGCGCGTAGCCGTGGCCCTCGGCCTTGTACGCGGTGCCGGACTTTCCGCCGACGCTGTAGCCGAGCGTACGCGCCTTGGGCGCCGTGCCGCCGGGCGACGCGACCATCTGCAGCATCGTCAGGATCTCCTTGACCGTTTCCGGCTTGAAGACGCGCGTGCCCTGCCCGGGACTGGACTGCCGCAGCATGGAGACGTTCTCGAGCACGCCGTCGTTGGCGAACACGGTGTAGGCGCGCGCGAGCTGGAACAGCGATGCCGACAGGCCGTAGCCGTAGGCCATCGTGGCCTGCTCGATCGGCCGCCAGGTCTTGTACGGGCGCAGGCGGCCGGTGACGACGCCGGGGAAGTTGATCTGCGGCTTCTGGCCCAGGCCGATGGAGGAGAACTTCTCCCACTCCTCCTTGGGCGTCAGCTTCATCGCCAGGCGCGCGGCGCCGATGTTGCTCGACTTCTGGATGACCTGTTGCACCGTCAGCACGCCATTGGGCTCGGCGTCCTTGGGCGCGAATCCGCCGATGACCAGCGAGCCGGGCGTGGCGTCCACCAGCGAGTACGGCGTGACCAGGCCCTTCTCGAGCACGGTGCCGACGATGAAGGGCTTCATGGTCGAGCCGGGCTCGAACACGTCCGTCAGCGCGCGGTTGCGCAGCTGCGAGCCTGACAGGTGGTGGCGGTCGCTCGGGTCGTAGCTCGGGTAGTTGGCGAGCGCGAGCACCTCGCCCGTCTTCGTGTCGATCACGACCACGCTGCCGGACTTGGCCTTCTGCGCGATGACCTGGTCGCGGATGCGCTGGTAGGCGAAGAACTGCACCTTGGAGTCGATCGCGAGCTCGATGTCCTCGCCGTCGACCGGGCGTTGCGGGTCGCCGATGTCCTCGACGATGTTGCCCAGGCGGTCCTTGACCACCTCGCGCGAGCCGTCGCGGCCCTGCAGCTGCTGCTGATAGGCGAGCTCGATGCCTTCCTGGCCCTTTTCCTCGTCGCCGGTGAAGCCGACGACGTGCGCGGCCGCCTCGCCCTGCGGGTACTCCCGGCGGTATTCGCTGACCTGGTGGATGCCCTTCAGGTCGAGCGCCTTGACCTGCCGCCACACGCCGTCGTCGACCTGGCGCTTGAGCCAGACGAAGTTCGGGTTGCCGTCGAGGCGCTCGTCGAGCTCGGCGACGCTCATGCCCAGCGCCTGCGCGAGCTGCTTGCGCTCGCCGGTGTCGGCGTCGACGTCCTTGGGGATGGCCCAGATCGACGGCGCCTTCACGCTGGCGGCCAGCAGCAAGCCGTTGCGGTCGATGATGCGGCCGCGGCTGGCCGGCATCTCCAGCGTGTGCGCGTAGCGCGCCTCGCCCTGCTTCAGGTAGAAGTCGTTGCTGATGATCTGGATCACCGCGGCGCGGCCGATCAGCACGAGCGAGCCGATGCCCACCAGCACGACGAGGAAGCGGCTGCGCCACAGCGGCGTCTTGGACGCGAGCAGCGGGCTGTTGGCGTAGGTGACGTTGCTCACCGCGCGGCCGCGGGAAGCCTGCGTGCGCGGGGCGCCGGGCTTGCGGATCATCGGGACCCCTCCCCGCTCGCCGGCGCGGAGGGCCGGCGCGCCGCGGGCTC
>DASVLN010000271.1:0-2371 GCA_036384855.1 Burkholderiaceae bacterium
GGTGGAGCAGCCGCACGCCCAGCCGCGCCTCCAGCCGGCGCACGGCCTCGCTGAGGCTGGAGGCGCTGGCGCCGCGGGCCACGGCGGCGCCGCGGAAGCCGCCGGCACGGGCGACGGCGACGAACGCCGCGAGATCGTCGAACGACGCAGAGGAGGGCATTGTTCGATTATCCGCACGGGCCGTCCGGATTGCGACGGCTAGTCGAACGGTTGCGCGATTCCTACAGTGGCGCCATCACCCAAGGAGATTCCATGACCGTCATCGACCTCGCCGCCGCCGGCACCTTCGCCCTCGGCCACCGCATCGTCAAGCGCATCGGCTACGGCGCGATGCAGCTCGCCGGCCCCGGCGTCTTCGGGCCGCCCCGCGACCGCGCCGCGGCGCTGGCCGTGCTGCGCGAGGCCGTCGAGCTGGGGGTCGACCACATCGACACCAGCGACTTCTACGGCCCGCATGTCACCAACGAGCTCATCCGCGAGGCGCTGCACCCGTACCGCGACGGCCTGACGATCGTCACCAAGGTGGGCGCGAAGCGCGGGCCGCAGGGCTCGTGGGAGCCGGCGTTCTCGGCCGCGGAACTCGAGCGCGCCGTCCACGACAACCTGCGGCACCTCGGCCTGGACGTGCTCGACGTCGTCAACCTGCGCCTGATGTTCGACGTCCACGGCCCGGCCGAGGGCCCGATCGAGGCGCCGCTGACGGCCCTGGCCGAACTGCGCGCCAAGGGCCTGGTCCGCCACCTCGGCCTCAGCAACGCGACGCGCCGGCAGGTGGCCGAGGCGCGCGCCATCGTGGACATCGCCTGCGTGCAGAACCAGTACAACCTCGCCCATCGCCAGGACGACGCCTTCATCGACGAGCTCGCCGCCGCCGGCACCGCCTACGTCCCGTTCTTCCCGCTGGGCGGATTCACGCCGCTGCAATCGACCGCGCTGTCGGCGGTCGCGCGCGAGCTGGGGGCGACGCCGATGCAGGTCGCGCTCGCGTGGCTGCTGCGACGCTCGCCCAACCTGCTGCTGATCCCCGGCACGTCCACGGTCGCGCACCTGCGCGAGAACCTCGCCGCCGCGTCCCTGCAGCTGCCGGACGAGGCGCTGGCGGCGCTCGACGGCATCGGCGCAGCGGCGCCGGCCGCGCACTGATTCGCGTTCGGGCGGGGCGCCCTTGACAATAAAATAAGTGCACATAACATATGCGCACTTGCTACTTGAGCCTGGAGCCCGACATGACCGCCCCCGCCCGCTGGACGCGCGACTACGCCCACGACATCGCCGCCGACGCCGACGTCGCCTGGCGCACGCTCGCCGACACGACGGGCTGGCCCGCGTGGAACCCGGGCGTGCTCGCGGTCGCGCTGGAGGGCCCGTTCGCGAGCGGCTCCTGGTTCGCGATGACGCTGCCCGACGGCATGGCGATCCGCACCCGGCTGCTGGAGGTCGAGGCGCCGCGTCGCTTCGTCGACGAGACCTGGATCGAGGGCACGGTGGTGCGCGTCGACCATCGCCTGGAGGTCGCGGGCCCCGGCCGCTGCCGCGTCACGTTCGCGGTGGAAGCCGAAGGGCCGCAGGCCGCCGCGATGGGCGAGGGCGCCTCCGCGGACTTCCCCGAGGTGCTGGCGGGCCTCGCCCGCTTCGTCGAGGCCCGCGCGTGACGGCCAAGCCGCTGCCGACGCGGCACGCAGGGCCCGGCGACAGCCCGGGCTTCCTGCTCTGGCGCGTCTCCAACGCCTGGCAGCGCGAGCAGCGCGCCGCGCTCCAGGCGCACGGCCTCACGCACACGCAGTTCGTCGCGCTGGCGGTGGCGACCTGGTTCGGCCACGACGGTCCGTTGACGCAGGCGCGGCTCGCGAAGCTGACCGGCAGCGATCCGATGACGACTTCCCAGGTCGTGCGCGCGCTCGAGGCCGCGGGCCACTTCCGCCGCGAGGCGCACCGCGACGACAGCCGCGCCAAGGCGATCCTCGTGACGCCCGCCGGCCGCAAGCTCGCCGCCGCCGCGCTGCCGGCGGTCGAGGCGGTCGACGAGGCGTTCTTCGGCGGCCTCGCCCCAGCCGAGCGCCAGCGCCTGGTCAAGCTGTTCCAGCGGCTCGCCGGGCCGGACGAACCCTGAAGCCTGCGCCGCTGACGGAGGAGTCGCGAAGCTGTCGCGGCGCTGTCCCATGGGTGGCGTCCCGGATACCCGCTGGCGCCCGGACCTGCGACGCTCGCGCCTTCGCCGAAACGGATCCGCGTCTACCAGACGACCCTTCCCATGATCGAGACGAATTCCCCGACGGCCGCCGCGGACGCCCACGAGGCCGCCGGCCGGCTGCTGCAGCAGGGCATCGCGGCTGCCGGCGACGGCCGCGCCGAGGACGCGATCGCGCGTTTT
>DASVLN010000272.1:0-1500 GCA_036384855.1 Burkholderiaceae bacterium
GCTCGTCGACGCGGGTCGCGTGCGGCCGCACGTCAGCGCGGTCTCCCCGCTGCGCGACGCGCGCTCGGCACTGCAGGCGATCGAGGAAGGGCACACGCTGGGCAAGGCGGTCCTGGTGATGGATCGCGCGTGACGGGTGCCTGCCCGGCGGCACGGCGCTTGCCGTGTCCGCCGCGATCCCACTTCCGAAAGACGCATCATGCTCAGATGGGCCCTGGTCTTCGCCATCATCGCGCTCGTCGCCGGTCTCTTCGGCTTCACCGGCATCGAGGCCGGCGCCGCGGAGATCGCGCGCGTGCTGTTCTTCCTGTTCGTCGTCCTGGTCGTCGTCTTCCTGGTGCTCGGGTCGAACATCTTCAGGCGATAGCGCGGCCGGGCGCCGGCCGGTGCGCGCCGGCCGGCGCCCGCGTCAGCGGTAGGACAGCACGAGTCCGTGGATCAGCCGCGCCCAGCCGTCCAGCATCACGAACAGCAGCAGCTTGAACGGCAGCGAGATCGTCGTCGGCGAGATCATCGACATGCCCAGCGCGAGCAGGATCGTCGCGACGATCAGGTCGACGACGACGAACACCATGTAGATGATGAAGCCGATCTGGAACGCGCGCGTCAGCTCGCTCAGGGTGAAGCTCGGCACGAGCACGATGAAGTCGTCGGAGCGCAGCGCCTGCGCGCGCGCCTTGGGCCACACGCTGGTGGCCGAGTCCATGAAGAAGCGGCGCTCGCGCTCGTGGGTGTGCTTCTGCAGGAAGTCCTTGAGCGGCTGCTTGGCGGCGTCGGCGACCGCCATGATGTCGGTGACGGCCTCGCCCTTCTGGCCGAAGGCGTGGTTGCGCAGCGAGTCGGCGACGTCCATGCCGATCGGCGCCATGATGTAGACCGACAGGATGATCGCGATGCCGTTGAGCACCATGTTCGGCGGCGTCTGCTGCAGGCCGAGCGCGGTGCGCAGCAGCCCGAACACGATCACGAGCTTGGTGTAGCACGTGACCATCAGCGCCGCGAACGGCGCGAGGCCGAACGCGACGATCAGCGCGACGAGGGTCAGCGGATCGGGCAGGCTGCCGTTCACGGGGCGATCCTTCCTTGCGGGGACGCGCCGCGGCTCACAGCTCGCCCGGCGCGAACTCGCTCACGCGCACGCCCAGCCGGTCGCCCACCGCGACCAGCGTCCCCTTGCCCAGCAGGTTGCCGTGCGCGACGATGCGCACCGGCCCGCGGTTGATCGGCTGGCCGAGCTCGAAGACGTGGCCCGCGCGCACGTTGCGCAGGTCGCCGAGGCTGATCGCGAGGTCGCCGACCTCGAAGCGCAGCGTGACCTCGATCGCGTCGAGGCGGTCGACGGCGAGCTCGGCGGCGTCGCGCGGCGCGGCGGCGGTCGGGGCTTCGGGTGGGCGGTTCATGGTCTGCTCCCTGGCTTGCTGGATCGTGATGCGCGAGCCCTCGGCCAGCGCGATGAAGCGGGGCCCCGCGGCGCCCCCGGGCGCGGCCTCGACGACGACG
>DASVLN010000273.1:0-2567 GCA_036384855.1 Burkholderiaceae bacterium
GCGCTTGCGCGCGAGGCCCGCGACCAGCGCCAGTCCGGCCAGCATCGTCAGCGCGCTGTCGGCCTCCGGCACCGCGTCCACGCGCGCGCCGAAGGACAGCCCGCCGAACGCCTCGTAGCCGGTCGAGCCGAACGAGCTGAAGGCCGTCTGCGCCGGCGCCGGCGCGCCCGTGTCCAGCAGTGCGCCGGTCGCGCTCGCGGAGCCGAGCGTGTCGCCGTCGGCGAGCTCGATGCCGATCCAGTACGCGCCCGCCTGCACCGTCCAGCCCGAGAGCCCGGCGACGCCGTTCCAGCCGTCGGTGCCGAAGGTGACGGTCGCGGTGTCGAGCGCGGCGCCCGGCCGGCCGAAGCCGTCGTCGGCGTAGAGCGAGACGTGGAAGGTCTCGCCCGGCGCGCCGCCGAGGACGTGGGCCGAGACCGCGTCGACGACGCCCGCCTTCGAGAAATCCACCTGCGCGGCGTACCAGTCCATCGGGTCGAGCGCCAGCGCGCCGATGGCCTGGCCCCCGGGCGTGCCGGTGTCGAGGGCGAGCGCCGCGTGCGCGGGCGCGGCGGCGAGGGCGGCGAGCGCGAGCGCCGCGGACGAGGCGAGGGTGCGGATCATGGACGTGTCCCGTGCGCTCACGGCGCGATGAAGTACTGGCCGATCAGCTGCGTCGGCCCGAAGTTGGCGGGGAAGCCGTAGCCCAGGATGTCGATGCCGCCGTCGGCATGCACCTTGACCGTGGCCCAGGCGTAGTCGCGGTCGGTCGACGGATTGGCGAGCTGGCCAGCCGTGGCCTGCGATGCCTTCGGATCGAACGGCGAGCCGCCCGAGCCGACGATGACCTGGTACGCGCCGCCCAGCGGCTGCGAGACGTGGTAGGTGTGCTGGTGGCCGCAGAAATACGTGGCGTGGTATTGCTCGATCACGTTCCAGAACGCGTTGCGCTTGGCGGTCGTCGTCGGCGTCGCGTCCAGGCCGGAGCCCGAGACGCCCGGCGCATAGGCGTACGTGAACGCGGGCTTGTGGCCGAAGACGAAGAACTTCTTCGCGCCGCGGCCCGAGGCGGCCGCGAAGTCGGCGGCCAGCCACTGCGCGGGGGCCGAGGTCTCCTGGCCGACCGGGTCGGTGTTGATCACCGCGAAGTGCAGGTTCTTCCAGTCGAAGCTGTAGGAGAGCTTGGTCTGGTCCGTCGACAGCGCGTCGGGGCCGGTGCCCGCGGCGGGGCCGTACTGGACGTTGCTCGGCGCCGAGCCGACGATGCCCGCGAAGCGCGCGCTGTCGACGATCAGGTCGCCCATGCTCGCCACGTAGGCCTGCTCGTTCTCGACCTTGGACTGCTTCTGCCCGTCGGCATTGGGCGGGCAGGCCTTGCACTCGGTCTCGTGATTGCCCGGCACCGGGAACACGTAGACGCCCTGCTCCATCGTGCCGGCCACGAGCCCGCGCCAGAACGCGTACTCGCGATAGTGCTTCATCAGGTCCGAGCCCACGATGTCGGCGGTCGTCGCCGGCGCCACCGGGCCGCTGATCGCGCTCTGCGTGGCGTTGGAGGTGTAGCCCCACGCGGCCCAGCCGTAGCCGTTGATCATGTCGCCGTTGAAGAACAGGAGCTGCGACTTCTGCGACTGGATCGTGCGCAGGATGCGCGCGAAGGCCTTGCTGTTCTGCAGGTAGGTGGCGTCCTGGCCGTCCAGCGTCGCGCCGACGCTCGCCTGGTCGTAGGTGTTGGGATCCTGGCGCGAGTCGCCGACGGTCGAGAAGGTCAGCACGACCGGCGTCGTGTCGGCGGCGAAGGCCGCGGGCGCGAGGGCGGCGGCGGCCGCGGCCGCGATCGTGGCGAGTGCGCGCGCGAGCGCGCGTGCGTCGCGAGGGGACACGGGCATGGGGAGCTCCTTCACGGTTTCGTTGTCATCGTCGCCGGCCACGGGCTTGCCCGGCCGGAGCGCAACGCACTGTAGGGAGCGGGAATGACGGGCCCGTGACGTCTAGATGACGCGGCGCCTTCGGCCTGCGCGGATCGCGAATCGACGCTTCACCAGAACGGCTCGGCCTCGCGCAGCCGCCGCAGCGCCTTGCGGCCCGCGCGCGCGGTGGCCTCCGACTCGGCGCGCAGCCAGCCGACCGCGAACCATTGGCGCGGCTCGGCGGCGGCGGCGCGCTCGAAGCGCTGCGCCGCCAGGGCGAGATCGACGTGCTCGCCGAGCGCGTCCTGCGCCTTGCCGAGCACGCGCGTCCACGCGCGCACCGCATCGCGCTCGTGCAGCGGTGCGAGCATCTCGGCGACGTAGCGGAGCCGCTTCAGGCGCTTGCGCACCTTGTGCCGCCCGGGCAGCGGCAGGTCGGCGAAGCCGTCGGCGTCGCGCAGCACCCGGCGCAGCAGGCGCGAAAGCGTGCGCCGCAGCGCCGCAAGCGGCGGGCGGTCATGGCCGGCGACGGTGGCATCGTCGACGCCCTCGTGCGCGCCGTGCGCGAAGGCCATCAGCCGCAGCAGCGTCGACTGGAACGCCGACCCGCGAACCAGCGACTGCAGTGCCTCGTGCGGTTCGCCGACGCCGTCGCCGACCGGATCGGGCGGCGGCGGA
>DASVLN010000274.1:0-10875 GCA_036384855.1 Burkholderiaceae bacterium
CCTCGCCCATCCCGGCGAGGACGCCGGCGCGGTCTACGTGCTGTCCAACCAGGCGTCCGGCAACGCCGTCGTCGTCTACGGCCGCGACGAGGCCGGCCGCCTGCGTTTCGAGCGCAGCGTCCCCACCGGCGGCCGCGGCACCATCACGCAGCCGCCGCCCAACGGGGCGCCGGGCATCGACCCGCTCGGCTCGCAGGGCGCGATCGTGTATCGCGACGGGCTGCTGCTGGCCGTCAACGCGGGCAGCAACGACGTCTCGCTGTTCGAGGCGGACGAGCACGGCGGCCTGCGCCTGCTCGACCGCGCGCCGTCGGGCGGCGTCGAGCCGGTCAGCCTCGCGGTGCGCGGCGACATCGTGCTCGTCGCCAATGCCGGCGGCACGCCCAACATCACGAGCCTGCGCCTGGATCGCCACCGCGCCCGCCTCGAGCCGATCGCCGACGGCAGCACGCTGCTGCCCGGCGGCACCGGCGCGGCGCCGGGCGAGGTCGCGGTCAGCCCGGACGGCGACACGGTCGTCGTGACCGAGAAGGGGACGAACCTCATCGACACCTTCCGCCTGCGCGACGACGGCCGCTCGGTGCTGCGCGCGTCGAGCGCCTCGGTGGGCAACACGCCCTTCGGCTTCGCCATCGGCCGCCACGGCGTCGTGACCGTCGTCGACGCGGCGGCGGGCGCGGCGAGCTCCTACGCGATCGAGGCCGGCGGCGCCCTGCGCACGGTGACCGGCGCCCTCTCGCTCGACGGCCAGCTGGCGCCGTGCTGGCTGGTCGAGACGCACGACGGCCGCCTCGCCTTCACCGGCAACGCGGGCACGCAGGGGATCAGCGCGCTGTCGATCTCCGGGCGCGGCGACCTCGCCTTGCTGGCCGCGGCAGCCGCGACGACGAACGGCGCCGCGCTGGACCTCGGCCTGTCTCCCGACGACCGCTTCCTGTATGCGCGCAGCGCCAACGGCGCCGACGCGGCCGCGCCCGGCTCGGTCACGGGTTTCCGGGTGCATCGCGACGGCAGCCTGACGGCCATCGACACGGTCTCCGACGTGCCCCCGGGCGCGCAGGGCATCGCCGTGCGCTGAGCGTCGGCGGGCGTCATGTGGCCCCCTCAGGCGGAAACCTCCGGGGGCCGCGCGATACGCAAGCGCGCGACGTCGCGCGCGGGAGGCTCTCCAAAGTGGCGACGATATTCCCGGCTGAATTGGGAAGGACTTTCGTAGCCGACGCGAAGGGCCGTGGTGGTCACGTCAAGATCCTCCATCAGCATGAGGCTGCGCGCGTCCTGGAGCCGGAGCCGCTTCTGGAATTGCAACGGCGTCATCGAGGTCACGGATCGAAAGTGCTGATGCAGGCTGGAGGGGCTCATGCCGACCTCCAGAGCGAGCCGCTCGACGCTGAGACGCTCCCGGAAGTGCTGGCCGATCCAGGCGATGGCACGACCGATCTGGGCGACCCGCCCCTGGCCGGCCGTGACGGAGCGCATCCTGGCGCCGTCCGGGCCGGCTAGCAGGCGATAGAGGATCTCCTGCTCTGCCAGGGGTGCCAGGACGGGCTGGGAAGATGGCTCGTCGAGAAGGCGCAGCAGGCGAACGATCGCCTCGAGCAATCCTTCCCCGGCAGGCGATACCGTCTTGCCGATGGACAAGGACGCCGCCGCCGACGGCGCCGGCACCCGCAGCGCCATCTGTCCCAGGAGTACCGGATCGAACTCGAGGAACATACAGAGATAGGGCATGTCCGGCGACGCCTGGACGACCTGGCCGGTCACGGGCACGTCATGGGTGACGATCCCGTAGATGCCCGGGGCGTAGGCGAGCAAGCGCCTGCCGAGCGTGACCTCCTTGCGCCCCTGTGCGACGAAGCACAGTTGAGGTCGGTACACATTGGGCATCGGCATCGTGACCGTCGACGACCGGGCGAGCGTCAGTCGTTCGATGGCGGTGGCGTGGAAGCCATCCTTGGAAACATGCCGCGCCATCAGGAGCGCGATATCGGTCAACAGGTCCACGGGCGGACTATCGCACGCAGGGCAAGCGGGCGGGGGGCGGGGGCCGAATCCGGAGGATCGGGCAGTCCATTCGGTCGATCGTGCTCACGCTGCAGCCTGTGGGCGCGGCACAGTGTCGACGGTGCCGGTGCGAGACGCACCGGCTCGCAACCTTCAAGGAACGAACATGAGCATCGATCGTCCGCGCCTGCCGTCCGTGGCGCTGGGAACATGGGCCTGGGGCGACAGCGGGGAAGCAGGCGACGGCTACTTCGGCAGCCGGTTGACGCGAGCCGGTCTGGAGGAACTGACCGAGAAGGCTCACGCCGCGGGATTCAGCCTGTGGGATACGGCGGTGGTGTATGGGATGGGTCGCGCGGAATCGGTATTGGGAGACCTGTTGAGGCGGTACGACCGCGGTTCCTACCAGCTCTCCACGAAGTTCACGCCGCAGGTCGCCGGCGGCGGCGAGCAGCCGATGGGCGACATGCTGGCACAGAGCATGGCCCGCCTCGGTACCGACTACATCGACCTGTACTGGATCCACAATCCGGCGGACGTCGAGCGGTGGACGCCTCACCTCATTCCCCTGCTCGTGAGCGGCAAGGTCCGGCATGTGGGCGTCTCCAACCACAACGTGCGTGAGATCGAGCGGGCCAACCAGATCCTCGGAAAGGCCGGGTTCCGGGTCGAAGCCGTCCAGAACCACTACAGCCTCCTCTACCGCGACGCCGAGGAAGCGGGCATCCTGGACTACTGCCGCGACCAGGACATACCGTTCTTCGCCTACATGGTGCTCGAACAGGGAGCGCTCGGCGGCCGGTATGGTCCCGGCAACCCGATGCCGGAAGGCACCCAGCGGGCAAAGGTCTACAACGGCATGCTGCATCAGTTGAAGGACCTGACGGCCACGCTGGGCTCGATCGGCCAGCCGGTCGGAGCGACTGCAGCCGAGGTCGCGGCGGCGTGGGCCATCGCCAAGGGGACGACGCCCATCGTCGGCGTCACGCGGCCTTCGCACGTGGAGGGACTGGCGCGTGCGCGGTCGATGGCGCTTTCCAGCGAGGAGGTCGCTCGACTGGAAGCCCTGGCCAGCGGCGTGGAAGCGGACACTCGCGGGTGGTGGGAGAAGGACTTGCGAGCCTGAAGCGCGCGCCGGCGCCGGATCGGGCGCCGTGGCGTCGTCGCGATGGCCAGCGCAATTGCGCGCGATCAATCGGGCTCCGAAGGCCCTCGGCAGGATTTCGCACGGACGGCCGCACGTTGCCGCCGCCGACATCCCCAGGCCTTCAGGAGCACGGACATGACATACCTGCCCACCCTATCGCTCGTCGCACTCGGCCTGGCGTCCGCCGCCGGCCCCGCCGGCGCCGGCCGGATGCAGATTCCGGAACTGCTGCCGGAACACCAGGAACAGCTGTCGGCCCGGCGGCTGCGCGATGCGCGCGACGACGCCGCGCGCGCCGAGCAGCTCCGGCTCGATGCGCAGCGCCAGCAAGATGCCCTGCGGCGAGGGACGGGCGATGGCGGCGGCGGCCTGCCCGGAGGCGAACGACACCGTGTCGGGAACTACCGGATCGATTGCCTCGACTGCAACTTCACCGGGCTGGTGCTGCGCCCCGTCAAGATCAACAGCTCGGGGACCGTGGCCGCCAACGAGACCACGACCGGCCAGGGCTACGTGATCGCCGGCGGCACCCTCACCGCCGCCCCGGTAGTGGCCGGCGCCACCTTCAGCACGGTGAGCGACATCAACGACCATGGCCATCTGGCGGGGGTGCAGGCGATGGCCGGATCGGGCAACCGGGGCTATCTCTGGCGTTACGGGACGATCAACATGATCGACGGCCCGAACGGGGGCGCCGCCTCTCCGCGCGCGATCAACGCGGCCGATCAGGTGACGGGGTCCGCCTACGGCGCTTCCGGCGCCTACGGTGCCTTCCTCTATCGGAGCGGCGCTCTGACCCAGCTGCCATTGCCGCCCGGCCACAGCTACGCCTGGGGCACGGGCATCAACGTCGCCGGACACGTCGTGGGGAGTTCGTATACGGGCGGGACGTACGCCGATCCCGACGCATGGCGATATGCGGACGGCAACCTCACGGTCCTCTCGCCGCAGTTCGTCAGCACGTATGCCAACGCGGTGAACGACCTGGACGAGGTGGCCGGCAGCGTCGACAGCTATGCGGCGTACTGGAGCGCCTCCGGCCGGCTGCAGATCCTGAACACCCTGCCGAATTTCAGCACCGGCACGGCCACCGCGATCAACGTGCACGGCGTCGTGGTGGGGATCCTGGCCGGCAACAACAGCGCCGCCTGGCCCCGGATCGCGTTCATGTGGGACGGCCGGACGGTGTACGACCTGAACGCGTTGATCCAGGGTGGCACGACGTCGGGCTGGACGCTGAACGAGGCCACGAGCATCAACGACGTCGGCGTGATCGTGGGCGTCGGCATGCTCGACGGCGTGACGCACGCCTTCATGGCCACGCCCCTGAAGCGCTGATCGTCGAAGGCGCCGCGCGCCGGCCTAGGAGCCTGCCGGCGCGTGCGTCTCGATGAACGTCTTCACGACCGCCACGTCGGCCGGCACGACCGTGAAGCGCCGCGGCCGCGACTCGAGGTCGCCGAGCTCCGCGGGCACCTGCGGCTTGCGGCCCAGGGCCTCCTCGATCGTCGCGGCGAACTTCACCGGCAGCGCGGTCTCGAGCACGATCATCGTCGTGCCCGGGCGGGCGTGCTCGCGCGCGACCTTCAGGCCGTCGGCGGTGTGGGTGTCGATGACGTCGCCGAAGCGGGCGTCGGTGTCGCGGATCGTGGCGAGGCGATCGGCGTGCGTGCTGCGGCCCGAGACGAAGCCGAAGCGGTCGATGCGCGCCTTCTCGTCGGCAGCGAGCGTGAACGCGCCGTCGCGCGCCAGCCCCTCGGCGAACAGCGCGCGCGTGCGCCCGCCGTCGCGACCGAGCAGGTCGAAGACGAAGCGCTCGAAGTTGGAGGCCTTGGAGATGTCCATCGACGGGCTCGAGGTCTCGAAGGTCTCGGCCGCGCCGCGCACCCGGTAGGTGCCGGTGCGGAAGAACTCGTCCAGGACGTCGTTCTCGTTGGTCGCCACCACGAGGCGGCCGATCGGCAGGCCCATCATGCGCGCGACGTGTCCCGCGCAGACGTTGCCGAAGTTGCCCGAGGGCACGGCGAAGTCGACCTGCTCGCCGCCGGCCTTCGTCGCCTGCAGCCAGCCGGCGAAGTAGTAGACGACCTGCGCGAGCAGGCGCGCCCAGTTGATCGAGTTGACCGTGCCGATGCGCCAGCGGCGCTTGAACGCGAGGTCGCCCGAGACGGCCTTGACGATGTCCTGGCAGTCGTCGAACACGCCCTCCACGCACAGGTTGTGGATGTTGGCGTCGGGCAGGCTGAACATCTGCGCCTGCTGGAACGGGCTCATGCGGCCGTTCGGGCTCAGCATGAAGACGCTCACGCCCTTCTTGCCGCGCATCGCGTATTCGGCCGCGCTGCCCGTGTCGCCCGAGGTGGCGCCGAGGATGTTGAGCGTCTGCCCGCGCCGGCCCAGCTCGTACTCGAACAGGTTGCCGAGCAGCTGCATCGCCATGTCCTTGAAGGCGAGCGTCGGGCCGTTGGACAGCGCCTCGATCATCACGCCCGGCTCCAGCGCGCGCAGCGGCACGATCTCGCGCGTGCCGAAGACCTCGGCGGTGTAGGTCTTCGCGGCCAGGCGGCGCAGGTCGTCGGCGGGGATGTCGTCGACGTAGAGCGACAGGATCTCGAACGCGAGCTCCGCGTACGGCAGCGTGCGCCAGCGCGCGAGCGTCGCGGCGTCGACCTGCGGGTAGTGCGTCGGCAGGTACAGGCCGCCGTCGGGCGCGAGGCCCTCGAGCAGGATCTCGCTGAACGAGCGCTCGGTGCGGTCGCCGCGGGTGCTGATGTACTTCACGCCAGGTCTTCCTTGCGCAGGCTGACGATGGGCGCCAGAACCGTGGGCAGCGCCTGCATCTTCTCGATCGCGGCGCGCATGCGGCCTTCCACCGTGTTGTGCGTCAGGATGATGAGGTCCTGGCGGCCCGGCTTCTGGTCGGGGCTCGGGCGCTGGAGCACGGCGTCGATGGAGATGTCGTGCTCGGCCAGCGTCGTCGTGATCCGCGACAGCACGCCCGCCTCGTCGGCCACGCACAGGCGCAGGTAGAACGAGGTGACGACCTGGGCGATGGGCAGGATGGGCGTCGCGGCGAGCGCATCGGCGCGGAAGGCGAGGTGCGGCACGCGGTGCTCGGGGTCGGCGGTGTGCAGGCGCGTCACGTCGACGAGGTCGGCGACGACGGCCGAGGCGGTGGGCTCCGAGCCCGCGCCCTTGCCGTAGTACAGCGTGGTGCCCACGGCGTCGGCCTGCACGACGACGGCGTTCATCGCGCCCTCGACGTTGGCGATCAGCCGCTTGGCCGGCACCAGCGTCGGGTGCACGCGCAGCTCGATGCCGTTCGCATCGTCGCGGCGGCGCGTGATGCCCAGCAACTTGATGCGGTAGCCGAGCGCCTCGGCATGCTTGATGTCCGCGGCCTGCAGGCCGACGATGCCCTCGACGTGCGCCTTGTCGAAGGGCATCGGGATGCCGAACGCGATCGCGCTCATGATGGCGGCCTTGTGCGCGGCGTCCACGCCCTCGATGTCGAAGCTCGGGTCGGCCTCGGCGTAGCCCAGGCGCTGCGCCTCCTTGAGCACGACGTCGAAGTCGAGGCCCTTGTCGCGCATCTCGGACAGGATGAAGTTGGTCGTGCCGTTGATGATGCCGGCGATCCACTCGATGCGATTGGCGGTCAGGCCCTCGCGCAGCGCCTTGATGATGGGGATGCCGCCGGCCACCGCGGCCTCGAAGGCGACCATCACGCCCTTCTCGCGCGCGGCGGCGAAGATCTCGTTGCCGTGCACGGCCAGCAGCGCCTTGTTTGCGGTGACCACATGCTTGCCCGCGGCGATCGCCTCCAGCACCAGCGCCTTGGCGACGCCGTACCCGCCGATCAGCTCGACGACGATGTCGATCGCCGGGTCGGCGATGACCGCGCGCGCATCCGCGACCACGCGAACGCCGTCGCCCACGACCGCCTTGGCACGCTCGACGTCGAGGTCGGCCACCATCGCGATCTCGATGCCGCGGCCCGCGCGGCGGCGGATCTCCTCCTGGTTGCGCGTCAGCACCTTGTACGTGCCGGAACCCACGGTCCCGATGCCCAGCAGGCCGACTTGGATCGGTTTCATCTCGTTGTCCTCTCGAAAGATCTGTTCACTTCGCCGGGATCACCTGCGTCACCAGCGTCGGCAGGTCCCACGCCCCGCCGCCGGCGATGCTGCGGCACATGCCGCTGGTCGTCTCGCTCGTGTGCACGAAGCCGCGGCCGTCCCAGGTCCAGGCCTCGTTGCCGAGGCAGTCGGCGATGCCGCGACCCTTCTGCTGCGACGAGATGCCCGCGGCCTCGTCGAAGTCGGTGCCGGAGGCGGTCACCAGCACGGGATCGTAGGGCGGCTTCGCGTTGGCGACCCAGTAGCCGTCGCCCGTGTTGTAGGCCGCGCGCCAGCACGGCGCCGTGACGAGCACGCGCGTCGCGTCGAGGTGCCAGAGCGCGGGCGCGTCGCCGGCGTCGCGGGGCGCGGTGCGGTCGCCCAGCAGGTCGCAGTCGGCGACGTCGTGCAGCGTCGCGACGATGCGCGCGGCGAGCGCGTCGTCGCCCGGGCGCGGCGCCTTGGGGATGCGCACGGCGCGCACGACCGGCATCGGCAGCGGCGGCTTGACGTTCGTCTCCGGCGCCGCGCCCTTGCGCACCAGCGCCGACGGCGTGCCGACGCGGCCCTGCAGGTCGTCCATCTTCAGCAGCACGGCGGCCGCGCCCACGCCCGACAGGCGCCAGGTCGAGCCACCGCCCGAGAACGTGATGGCGCCGGTGCCGACGAGCGCCTTGAGCAGCGCCTCGGTGACCGCCGGTGGCAGCGCGCCGTGGTTGTCGCCATCCAGGGTCACGGTGCCCGCGGCCCTGCCGCCGATCGAGACGCGCACGATGCCCGGATGCGGGCTGTCGTCGCTGAACGTGCCCAGCTGCAGCTCGCCCTCGACCTTCGTGGCCGGCCCGGCCGCGCGCGTGAACAGCACCGACACGGGCAGTGCCTCGTCCGCGTCGGCCTGGTAGCCGGCGGCGCGGCAGGTGCGCGTGTTGTCGCAGGCGAGCTGCCAGTCCTTGTGCTCGAAGGACTGGCCGCGCGCCAGGCCGGCGGCCAGCGCCAGCAAGGCCGCGCACGCGGCGCGGGAGGCGGCGGTCATGGGGCGTCGTCTCCCGGGCTTTAGGCGGCGTGCCGCTTGCGGTAGCCGTCCAGGAAGCGCGCGATGCGGCCGATCGCCTCCGCGAGGTCGTCGACGTTGGGCAGGAACACGACGCGGAAATGGTCGGTCGCGGCCCAGTTGAAGCCGGTGCCCTGGACGATCAGCACCTTCTCCTCGGCGAGCAGCTCGTAGGCGAACTGCTGGTCGTCGGCGATCGGGTACAGCGCCGGGTCGAGGCGCGGGAACATGTAGAGCGCCGCCTTGGGGCGGACCACGCTCACGCCGGGGATCTGCGTCAGCAGCTCGTAGGCGAGGTCGCGCTGGCGCGCGAGGCGGCCGCCGGGGGCGACGAGGTCCTTGATGCTCTGGTAGCCGCCGAGCGCCGTCTGGATCGCGAGCTGGCCCGGCGTGTTCGCGCACAGGCGCATCGACGCGAGCATGTTCAGCCCCTCGACGTAGTCCCTGGCCTGCCGCTTCGCGCCCGAGACCACCATCCAGCCCGCGCGGTAGCCGCAGGAGCGGTAGTTCTTCGACAGCCCGTTGAAGGTCACGAACAGCACGTCGTCCGCGAGCGAGGCGATGCTCGTGTGCTGCTCGCCGTCGAACAGCGTCTTGTCGTAGATCTCGTCGGCGAAGACGATCAGCTCATGGCGACGCGCGACCTCGACGATCGCCTCGAGCACGTCGACCGGGTAGAGCGCGCCGGTCGGGTTGTTCGGGTTGATGACCACGATCGCCTTGGTGCGCGGCGTGACCTTGCGGCGGATGTCGTCCAGGTCGGGCAGCCAGCCGCTCGACTCGTCGCACACGTAGTGCACCGGCGTGCCGCCCGACAGGCCGACCACCGCGGTGTAGAGGGGGTAGTCGGGTGACGGCAGCAGCACCTCGTCGCCCGCGTCCAGCAGCGCGTTCATGCTCATCGCGATGAGCTCGGAGGCGCCGTTGCCGAGGTAGACGTCGTCGATCGTCACGCCGGCCACGCGCTTCTCCTGCGTGTAGTGCACGACCGAGCGGCGCGGCGCGAACAGGCCCTTGGAGTCCGTGTAGGCCGCCGCGTGCGGCAGGTTGCGGATCATGTCCTGCACGATCTCGTCCGGCGGCTCGAGCCCGAACGCGGCGACGTTGCCGATGTTGAGCTTGATGATCTTCTGGCCCTCGTCCTCCATCTGGCGGGCCTTGTCGAGGACCGGGCCGCGGATGTCGTAGCCGATGTTGGCGAGCTTGCTGGACTTGGCGATCGGCTTCACGGCCGGTGGATCCTGTCGGGTGGAGTGGACGCGGCACGCGGCTTCGCGGTGGACGAAGCGCGGCGGGGAGTCCAAGTGTCTCATGGGCGGCCCCTGGCACGGCAGGTCGCCGACCCGCGCGCCGGCCCTTTTTCGCATGGCCCGCGACACTTCCCCCCGCGGCGCCGCGTCCGCACCCGAACGTTGCCTTGACCAACGGCGAAGGATGGCCGCGGCGCCGGCCGTTGAAGGCAAAATGCGCGGCCATACCGGCGCCGCTCTCCAGGCGCCGCAACCCGGAGCCTCCATGACCCGTCCCGCCACCCGCGCCGCCGGCGCGTCGTCCCGTCGCGCCCTGCTGCGCGGCGCCGCCCTCCTTGCCCTCGCGGCCAATGTCGCCGGCACCGCCTTCGCGCAGGCGAAGGTGCTGCGCGTCTCGGCCATCCCGGACGAGGCTCCGACCGAGCTGCAGCGCAAGTTCACGCCGCTGGGCGAGTACCTGAAGGCGAAGACCGGCATGGACGTGCAGTTCGTCCCCGTGAGCGACTACGCCGCGGTCGTCGAGGGCCTGGCCGACGGCAAGATCGACCTCGCCTGGCTGGGCGGCTTCACCTACGTCCAGGCGCGCATCCGCACCCACGGCGCCGTCACGCCCATCGTCCAGCGCGCCGAGGACGCCGTCTTCACGAGCCGCATCATCGTGCCGCTCGACAGCCCGATCCACACGATCGCCGAGCTCAAGGGCCACAGCTTCGTCTTCGGCTCGCCCTCGTCGACCTCGGGCCACCTCGAGCCGCGCCACTTCCTGATGCAGCAGGGCATCGACCCGGCCAGGGACTTCAAGACGATCGCGTTCTCCGGCGCGCACGACGCGACCGTCGCCTTCGTGGCCGCCGGCCGCGCGGACGCGGGCGCGCTCAACGCCTCGGTGATGGACAAGCTGGCCGAGGCCCACAACCCCAACGTCGCCAAGGTGCGCGTGCTGGCGGTCACGCCGCCGTTCTTCGACTACAACTGGACGGTGCGCCCCGGCATGGATCCCGCGCTGGTGAAGACGCTGACCGACGCCTTCCTCGCGCTCGACCCGGCCAACCCGGCGCAGCGCGAGATCATGGCGCTGCAGCGCGCCACGCGCTTCATCCCGACGAAGCCGTCCAACTACGACGGCATCGAGGCCGCGGGGCGCTCGGCAGGCCTGATCAAGTGAGCGTCCAGCTCGCCTCGGCGAGCGTCGTCCATGCCAACGGCCGGCGCGCGGTCGACGGCGTCTCGCTCGCGATCGCCCAGGGCGAGCGGGTCGCGCTGATCGGGCCGTCGGGCGCCGGCAAGACCACGCTGCTGCGCGTG
>DASVLN010000275.1:0-3714 GCA_036384855.1 Burkholderiaceae bacterium
GACCGGCAAGACGCTGGCGCAGGTCGCCGTCGACCAGTCCCCGATCCACGTCGCCCTCCTGCCGCCCAACTACGTCGGACGCCTCAGCCAGCCCGGCCTGATCGCGCTGATGCGCGAGCCGAGCCCGGTGAAGCCCTTCGCCGCACCGAACGTGGCGGGACGCTAGCCGGCCGGGCTCCGGCAGCCGCTCAGAAATCCTGACGGCTGGCGGGGGCGTCCTCGTCGAAGTTGACCCGGGTCTTCTCGACGACCCACGGATGGCGCTGCAGCCGCTGGTGGATCGCGGCGACGTACTCGCCGATCAGGCCCATGATGAGGATCTGCACGGACGAGAACAGGAAGATGCCGATCAGCAGCGGCGCCTGGCCGAGCGGGAACGAGTCCCAGAACAGCAGTTTGGCGATCAGATAGCAAGCGGCCATGACGAAGCCGAATGCCGACAGCGCGAGTCCCACGATGGTGGCGATCCGCACCGGCGCCTTGCTCATGGACGTCAGCGCCAGAACCGCTTGGTCGATCAGGCGCAGCACATCGTTGCTGGTCGCGCCGTATTTGCGCGGCGGCTTGTCGTAGGCGACGGTTGTCGACGGCAGGCCGATCTCCGCGACCAGTGCGCGCGTGATGGGGCTGGGGCCGCCGATATGGCGCATGTGCTCCAGGACGCGACGTGAGAACAGGCCGAAGCCCGTGAAGCCTCGGATGACAGGATCGGAATCGCTGACACGGGTCAGAATCGCGTAGTAGGCGGCGCGGCACCGGCGCATGAGGAAGCCGTCCGGACTCTGGCGGTAGACACCTGCGACGACGTCGAAGCCCTGTTCCCACCGCGCCACGAAGTCGGGGATCAACTCGGGTAGGTCCTGCAGGTCGCTCGCGAGATAAACGCAGGCATCCCCGGTAGCCTGCATCATCGCGTGGAAGGGGGAGCGGACGACACCGAAATTGCGCGCGTTCACGATGAGCTTGACCCGTCGGTCGCGGGCGCACCAGGCCCGCACCTTCTCGACCGTGGCGTCGGCAGATGCGTTGTCGATCCAGATGACCTCGAGCTCGTAGCGGTCCGCGAGGCCGGCGCACGCGGCGAAGGTGCGCTCGAACCACTCGTCGACGTTGCCCTCCTCGTTGAAGGAGCCCGTGACGAGGCTGAGCCTGCGGCGAGGCGGCGGGGGGGCTTCCTGGGCGAGGGTCATCCTGGCGGTGCGATGCGAGCGGGCAGGCCCGCATTGTGAGATATCCGGCGGGCGCTGTCGTGCGAAGGATGTCTCGCGCCGGCCGTGGCGCGTCGCCCGGACCGCGGCCGGCGCGCGGATCCGGGCTATCCTTCGCCGCGTCCCCGCCACCTCCACCGCCGGCCCGAGTCGAGCCGATCCCCACGCCCATGGGCCTGCGCCGCCTCGCCACCCTGCTCGAGACCCACCAGTTCCTGCGCTTCCTGCTCGCGGGCGGACTGAACACGCTCTTCGGCTTCGGCGTCTACGCGCTCTCGGTGCTTGCCGGCCTGCCCGTGTGGCTGGCAATGCTCGTCGGCACGGTCGCGGGCATCGCCTTCAACTTCGTGACGCTGGGCGGCTACGCGTTCCGCGACCTGTCCGCGCGGCGGCTGCCGCGCTTCGTGCTCGGCTACGCGGGCGTGTACGCCGTCAACCTCGCGGCGTTCGACCTCGTCCATCGGCGGGTGGCCAATCCGGTGGCCTGCCAGGTGCTGCTGGTGGTGCCCGTGGCGCTGTTCTCGTACCTGGTGATGTCGCGCCTCGTGTTCCGCAAGCGGCGCGAGGCCTGACCCGCTCAGGCGGCCGACCAGTCGCCGGACTTCCCGCCGTGCTTCTCGAGCACCCGGATGTCGCCCATCACCATGCCGCGGTCGATCGCCTTGACCATGTCGTAGATCGTCAGCAGGCCGACCTGCACGGCGGTCAGGGCCTCCATCTCGACGCCGGTGCGGCCGAGCGTCTCGGCCTGGACGGTGCAATGCACGGCGCCGTTCGCCTCGTCCAGCGCGAACTCGACGGCCACGTGCGTCAGCGGCAGCGGATGGCACAGGGGGACGAGCTCGGCGGTGCGCTTGGCGGCCTGGATCGCCGCGATGCGCGCGACGCCCAGCACGTCGCCCTTGCGCGCGCTGCCGGCGGCGATCACGGCGAGCGTCGCGGGCTGCATGCGGATCGAGCCGGCGGCACGGGCGACGCGGCGCGTCTCGGGTTTGGCGCCGACGTCGACCATGTGGGCGCGGCCGGCGGCGTCGAAGTGCGTGAGCCCGGTGGCCTGCGCGGCGGGCGGGCTCGCGCTGTCGTCGGAGTCGGTCATGGAACCTGGGTGGATCGGGAAGGTCGGATGCGGGAGGCGCCGCTACAAGGCCGATACATGGCGGTGTCATCATAGCGACCGGGCGCGCCGCCGCGGCCCGCGCCCCGCCGTCCACGACCGCACGCCCTGCCGGAAAGCCGCCCTTGCGCCTGAACCTCGCCTCCCTCGCCTTCGCCGCGTGCCTCGCGCTCAACGCCGTCGTGTCGACCGCGCCGATCCCGGCCCAGGCCCAGGTGCGCCTGCCGGCGCTCGGCGAGGCCGAGGAGGACTCCTTCAGCATCACCGACGAGAAGCGCGTCGGCGACGCGATCATGCGCGAGATCCGCCCCGACCCCGACGTCATCGACGACCCGGTGTTGTTCGAGTACCTGGAGTCGATCTTCCGTCCGCTGCACGACGCGGCGCGCCGGCGCGGGGACATCAGCGACGAGGTCGAGAGCACGTTCGCATGGGAGCCCTTCCTCGTGCGCGACCGCACTTTCAACGCGTTCGCGCTGCCCGGGGGCTACGTCGGCGTGAACCTCGGGCTGATCGCCGTCGCCGGCTCGCGCGACGAGATGGCCGGCGTGCTCGGCCACGAGCTCTCGCACATCACCCAGCGCCACATCGCGCGCAGCATGGTCGCCAACAAGCACCAGAGCATTCTCACGATGGCGGCGATGCTGATCGGCCTGCTCGCTTCGGCGCGCGCGAAGAACTCCGACATCCCGATGGCCGTGCTCGCGAGCGGCCAGGCGGCGCAGGCGACGGGGCAACTCACCTTCTCGCGCCAGATGGAGGCCGAGGCCGACGCGTTCGGCGAGAACGTGATGACCGACGCGGGCTTCGCGCCGGCCGGCATGGCAGCGATGTTCGAACGCCTCGCGACCGCCGAGCAGCTCAACGACAACGGCATGTACCCGTGGCTGCGCTCGCACCCGATGACGCTGGACCGCCTGGCCACGGCGCGGCTGCGCGCGCGCGAGGTGCCCCCGCCCGATCCCGCCAAGAGCCACTTGACCGAGCACTCGCTCATGCGCGCCCGGGCGCGGGCGTTGATGGACACGTCCGACCCGGCGCTGCGCCGCATGCAGGCGCAGGCGCGGCTCGGCGCGCCGTTGAACGACGCGGAGCGCCTGGGCGCCCTCTACGGCGGCGCGTTGGCGTCGATCGAGCTGCGCGACTTCGCGACCGCCGACACGATGCTGGCCGATGCCCGCCAGGTGCTGGCGCAGCACGCGGCGCTGGTCGCCGAGCAGGAACGCGAGCGTGCGGCGCCTCCGGTCTCGAATCCGGCGGCGAGCGCCGCCGACCCGGCCGCCAGCGGCGTCCACCAGGCCGTCACGGTGCACGGGCCGCTGTACCCGATCTAGCCGGAGGTCGCGCGCGACTTCGCGCTGCTGCACCTGGAGGAGGCGATCGCCCGCCGCG
>DASVLN010000276.1:0-3100 GCA_036384855.1 Burkholderiaceae bacterium
GTCGGCCAGCAGCAGGGTGAAGTCCGGCCCGAGCGCCCGCAGCAGCCAGCCGCGCCGGCCGTCCGCGTGCACGACGGGCGCGTCGACCGCCGGGGCGCCGGGCACCATGCGGCTTTCGAAGGAATCGCCCGCCGCGTCCGGCGTGTTCAGCGGCGACGTCGCGAGCGTCGCGGGCGTCGACAAGCGCCCGCTGTTGACCAGCGCCCGCGCGAAGGGCTGCGTGCGCGAGAGCGCGAGCGCCGCGTCGCGGAACAGCCGGCTCGCCTCGCTCTTGGGCGTGATGAAGTCGGTCGAGCGCGTCGAGTTGAGCAGGTTCTCGTCCGCCGCGGCCTCGCGCTCGGGCGCGTAGGTCGCGAGGAGCGCGTCGCCGGCACGGCCCTGCAGCACGGCGGCGAGCTTCCAGCCCAGGTTGTCCGCGTCCTGCACGCCCGAGTTCGCGCCGCGCGCGCCGAAGGGCGAGACGCCGTGCGCCGCGTCGCCCGCGAACAGCACGCGCCCGTGGCGGAACGCGTCCATGCGCAGGCACGAGAACGTGTAGACGCTCGCCCATTCGAGCTCGAACGGCACCTCGCGGCCCAGCGCCGCGCGCATCATCGCGTCGACGCGCGGCCGGATGCGCTCGGGCTGCTTCTCCGCCTCGGGGTCGGCGTCCCAGCCGAGCTGGAAGTCGATGCGCCAGACGCCGTCGGGCTGGCGGTGCAGCAGCACGCTCCGGTTCGGGTGGAAGGGCGGATCGAACCAGAACCAGCGCTCGGCGGGGAAGTCCGCCTGCATGCGCACGTCGGCGATCAGGAAGCGATCCTTGAAGACGCGCCCCTTGCTCTCGAGGCCCAGCATCGCGCGCACCGGCGAGCGCGAGCCGTCGCACGCGACGACGTGGTCCGCGTCGATCTCGTAGCGGCCCTCGGGGGTGTCGATCGCCACGCGAGCGTGGTCGCCGCGCTGCTCGATACCGCAGGCCGTGTTCTTCCAGCGCAGGTCGATGCCGGGAAGCTCGCCCGCGCGGACGGCGAGGAAGGCCTCGGCGTAGTACTGCTGCAGGTTGATGAAGGCGGGCCGCTCGTGGCCGGTCTCGGGCAGCAGGTCGAACTGGTAGAGCTGCGCGTCGCGGAAGAACACGCGCCCGGTGTTCCACTGCACGCCCTTCGCGCACATCGCGTCGCCGACGCCCAGGCGATCCCAGATCTCCAGCGTGCGCTTGGCGAAGCAGATCGCGCGCGAGCCGGTCGACAGCCGCGAGTCGTTGTCCAGCAGCACGACGCGCACCCCGCGCCGGGCCAGGTCGATCGCGAGCGTCAGGCCGACGGGCCCGGCACCGACCACGACCACCGGATGGCGCGCGGGCACGGGCGCATCCTGGTCGGGCGAGCGGCGGTACGCGAAGGCGTGCGCCTGGATCGTCGCGCCGTCGGAGTCGTAGCCCAGCGCCGGGCCGTCGTGCGTCGACGCCATCGCGTCAGCCCTCGAGCGCTTCCCACATCTGGCGATCGCGCTCGGCCGTCCAGATGCGCGGGTCGGGGTACTGCGTCGCCTCGTCGTAGGCGCGCGTGACGTCGAAGGGCATGCAGTGGTCGAAGATCACCCAGCCGCCGTACTTCGGCTTGAGGCGGTCGTAGGTCTCGCGGTAGACCGCCTTGAGCTCCCTGCCCGCCGCCGCGCCGGCCTTCACGCTGGCGTACAGGTCGGAGACGAAGTCGCGCGTCATCGCGAGGCCGCGGGCGACCTGCTCCTCGCCCATCAGCGCCGCGCCGCGGCCGGGCACGAGCGCGCGCGGCTTCAACGCGGCGATGTTGGCGAGCGTGGCGGGCCAGTCCTGGAAGTAGGCGTCGCCGGCGTAGGGCGTGGCGTCGAACTCGACGAGGTCGCCCGACAGCAGCACGCGATCCTGCGGCAGCCAGACGACGGTGTCGCCCTTGGTGTGGCCGCGCCCGAGCTGCAGGATCTGCACTTCGAGCTTGCCGAGCCACAGCGTCATCTTCTGCTCGAACGTGATCGTGGGCCAGGTGAGGCCCGCCGGCACGGTCTCGACGTTGCGGAACAGGCGCGGGAAGCGGCCGATCTCGCTCGCCTTGTCGGCCTCGCCGCGCTCGACGATCAGGTCGTAGGTGTCGCGGCTGGCGATGATCTCCTGCGGCGCATAGGCGCTCGCACCGAGCACGCGCACCGCGTGGTAGTGCGTGAGGACGACGTACTTGATCGGCTTGTCCGTGACCTCGCGGATGCGGCGGATCACGTCGGCCGCCATCGCGGGCGTGGCCTGGGTGTCGGCCACCAGCACCGCGTCGTCGCCGACGATGATGCCGGTGTTGGGGTCGCCCTCCGCGGTGTACGCGTACGCGTGCTCGGAGAGCTGGCTGAAGGTGACCTTCTTCTCCTCGAGGTCGGCCTGCGACGCGAATGTCTTCTCGGTGCTCATGCGGGGTCTCCTGGCGCGTCCCGCTCGGGGCGGGGATGTGGATCGTCCATGGGGCCAGTCTAGCGCGTCGTTCGGAACGTCGCAAACGCGTTTGTCATCCGCGAACTTTGATGAGACGGCACCGGACGCCGTGGCAAGATCCGCCCTGCTCAAGCCCACATCCACCATGACGAGAACGAAGCCCGAGGACGAGGACAAGGCGCAGCGCGCGGTGCAGTCGGTCGAGGTCGGCGGCCGGCTGCTGCTGGCGCTGGCGGCGCACGGGGCGCCGATGTCGCTGAAGGATCTCGCCGCCGGCGCCGGCCTGCCGTCGTCGCGCGCGCATCCCTACCTCGTGAGCTTCGGCAAGCTGGGGCTGGTCGAACAGGATGGCGCCAGCGGCCGCTACCTGCTCGGGCCGGCGGCGCTGCAGCTCGGGCTGGCGGCGCTGCACCAGCTGGACGCCGTGCGCAGCGCGACGCCGGTGGCCGAGGCGCTCGCGCGCGAGACGGGCCACGCGGTGGGGCTGGCCGTGTGGGGCAACTTCGGGCCGACGGTGATCCGCATGATCGACGCGAGCGAGCCGCTGCACGTGGCGATGCGCGCGGGCACCGTGATGTCCATCCTGGGCACCGCCACCGGCCGTGCGTTCGCCGCCTACCTCGCGCGCGAGCGCCTGGAGCGCGCGATGGCCGGCCCGCTGGG
>DASVLN010000277.1:0-51349 GCA_036384855.1 Burkholderiaceae bacterium
CGCGCGCTTGTGGACACGCGCGATCGCCGTCACTTGCGGCTGCGCCGGTCCGAGCTCGCCGACGCTGTTGAGGAACGCGCAGCCGCGGTAGTCGGGCGAGGCGAACCATTCGCGCATCGACGGCACGATCGCGCGCAGGCCGCCGCCGTGGCGCGAGAGCGCGTCCGCGAACCAGGCCATCCAGCGCGCGTGGCGCGCGTCGAGGAAGGCGCGCACGAGCGCGTCCTTGCTCTCGAACTGGCGGTAGAACGTGAGCTTGGCGACCCCCGATTCCGCGATGACGCGATCGATGCCCGTCGCGCGGATGCCCTCGCGGTAGAACAGCTCGTGCGCCGTGCGCAGGATGCGCTCGCGCGGCGCGAGCTCGGCCAGCGGCACGTCCGCGGACGGCGGTGACAGCAGCGAGGGAGTCGTCGTCAGGGGCATGCGTCCGATTGTAGACAAGCTCGTCTACCTGCGGCTAGACTGCGGCGGACGCCAGGTAGACAAGTACGTCTACATTCAAGTTCACGCTCCACTCCCCACAGGCCGCCATGGACACCAAGCCTCCGCTTCCGCCCTTCACCCTCGAGACCGCCGCGCAGAAGGTCCGCCTGGCCGAGGACGCCTGGAACTCGCGCGACCCCGACCGCGTCGTTCAGGTCTACGCGGAGGACACGCGCTGGCGCAACCGCGCCGAGTTCCCGGTCGGCCGCGCGCAGGTGCGCGAATTCCTGGTGCGCAAGTGGTCGAGGGAGCTCGACTACCGGCTGGTCAAGGAGCTGTGGGCGCACGACGGCGCGCGCATCGCGGTGCGCTTCGCCTACGAGTGGCACGACGACTCGGGCCACTGGTACCGCTCGCACGGCAACGAGAACTGGGAGTTCGACGCCCGCGGCCTGATGACGCGCCGCCATGCGAGCATCAACGACCAGCCGATCCGCGAGGACGAGCGGAAATTCCGCTGGCCGCTCGGCCGTCGGCCGGACGACCATCCGGGGCTGAGCGACCTGGGCCTGTAGGCTCAGGGCTTCAGCCGGCCAGGCGCGCGATCACCTCGGTCGCGGCCCTGGGTGCGCGCTCCTTGGCGCCGTTGATCATGAACATGAACACGTCGCGCGAGACGGCCGGCGCCGGCGCGCCGTCGCCCCCGACCAGCGGCAGGCCCTGCGGCTGCCCGCCCGCGGCCCAGGTGCGGGCGCAGTCGGCGAAGGCGTCCAGCACCTGCGGCGGGTAGCCCGTGACGACCTCCGCGCGCGACTGCATGAGCCGCAGGTAGACGAAGTCCGTCGTCAGGTTGGCGAACGAGGGGTAGTCGGGCGAGTCGGTGAAGACGACGCCCATGCCGTGGGCGCGGGCGAGCGCGAGGAACTCGGGCACCATGAAGCTGTCGTGGCGCACGTCCAGCACGTGGCGAAGACGCAGGCCCTCGACGTCGGCGGGCAGCAGCTTGAGGAAGGCCTCGAAGTCGGCGGGATCGAAGCGCTTGGTCGGCGCGAACTGCCACAGCACCGGCCCGAGCTTGTGGCGCAGGCGCGCGAGCCCGCTGTCGATGAAGCGCTGCACCGATTCGCCCGCCTCGGCCAGAACGCGGCGGTTGGTCGCGAAGCGGTTGGCCTTCAGCGAGAAGACGAAGTCGTCGGGCGTCTCGTCGAACCAGCGCTCGAAGGCGGCCGGCTTCATCGTGCTGTAGTAGGTGCCGTTGACCTCGATGGCCGTCACCTGCCGGCTCGCGTGCCAGAGCTCGCGCGACGCGGGCAGCTTGTCCGGGTAGAAGGTCTCGCGCCAGGGTTCGTACGTCCAGCCGCCGATGCCGACTCGGATTTGGCTCATCGGGTCTCCTTCGCTCGCAGGTCGGGGAAGCGCGATGCTACGCCGGATCCCGCGCCGCCGCGGCCAGCAGGAAGCGCGTGCAGGTGCCGTGCTCGCCCGGCAGCACGCCGTTGCGGCGCATGCCCAGCTTCTCCAGCACGTGGATCGACGCGTGGTTCTCGGGCAGCGCGATCGCGTGGATGTCGCCCAACCCGACGCGTCCGCGCGCGTCGGCGAGCGCCGCGCGGGCGAGCTCGGTGGCGTATCCCCGGCCCCAGGCGCCGGGCGCGAGGCGGTACCAGAGGTTGGGGAGCTCGTCGCCCTCGAAGTCGCGCCGCGTCACGCCGCCGAAGCCCACGACGCGGCCGGGCGCCGCCAGCGTCTCGATCGCCCAGGCGCCGTGGTTGAAGCGGCGCCAGTGCCGCCGCCAGCCCGACAGCAGCTCGCGTGCCTCGTCCTCGTCCTCGAGCGGCCGCAGCGGGCTCAGGGCGCTCGTGCGCGGGTCGGCGTAGATCTCGACGACGACGTCGAGGTCCGCATCCTCGGGCAGGCGCAGCAGGAGGCGGTCGGTGCGCATCGGCGCAGGCTGGGCGCCGCGGCCCGCCCCGCCGGCCCAGGGGCGATCGATCATGGTCCGGCGTCCTTGACGGTCGAGTCCGGCATGGGCCGATTGTCGCCGACCAGGCACGCTCCGGGCGCGCGGCTCGACCGTGTCCCGAGTCCGCGCCGAAGGCCCGAACTGGCGGCGAGATCGGGCGCATCTCCCGTGATCGCCGCCGCGCGCGCGGCCCGAGACTGCGTCGTCGTCCTCCTTCACGGGTACCTCGCCGCATGAATCGCCGCTACGCCTACCGCGACTACCAGATCCTCGTCACGGCCCAGCCGGCGGGCGACCGGCCCGGTTGGCGTCCCGAGATCTGCGTCATCGCGCCGGACGACCGCTGGGAATTCGTGCCCACGCACGGCTCGCTGGTCGCCAACGACGCGCAGTATTGCCTGGAGATCGGCCGCCGCTGCGGCGAGAGCGCGATCCAGGATCGCCACATCGACGAGCTCGTCGCCCGCTACGACGGCTTCTGGCACTGAACGGGACGCCCCGGGCGCAAAAAATGCGCCGGCGGAACGCCGGGGCCTCTTGAAGGCACGCGCCATGCCGTAAGATAGGTCTCCTGGGGCCGACCTGGTTTCGACGAGGGTACGGATCCGGCGCAGGGCATGCCGAGCACCAGTTCGCTCGTAAATCCACTGGAAACAAACTAACTGCGAACGATTCTTCGTACGCTCTCGCGGCTTAACACCCGTGAGCCTCTCAACGGTTGGCCGATGGGCCGGGTTCGAGATCGCAAGATCCTGAGCTGAGAGGTCATTCACATTGGCTGGCTATCCGTCGGGCCGCTCGACGGGTAGCGAGACCTAGCGGCTGGCGTCACCGGTAGCGTGCTCCTGCGCGACCGGCGGCGCGAGACTCAAACCAGAGAGCTACGCATGTAGAACTGTCCGGTGATGGCTTTCGGACGGGGGTTCAATTCCCCCCGGCTCCACCACCAACGCCAGCGGCCGCCAATGAGAACACCTCGTGGCGGCCGCTTCCTTTTTGGCGTTTACCCCCTTTTGCTGGCGTTCGATTCGCACGTGATTCGCACGTGAATTCGCACGCGGCCAGAAGTGGTCTGCTGTATGCTCATACAGTGTTCGTCGAAGCCGTCATCCTCCGCCGCTACCTCGAGCCCGGCGGGGAACCCATCCCCGAGGCCGAGCGCGCGCCGCCGCGCCGGTTCATCCTGAGCTGGGAGTCCGAGGGGGAGCTCAAGCGCGCGAGCTTGATGTCGTTCTGGGACACGCCGGGTGATCTGGTGAAGCCGCTGTTTCCGGCCGACATCCGGTGGATCCGCGGCGACCGCATGCTCATCGTGGGCGAGGAGTTCGTGCGGCCCGGCCACATGAGCAACCCCGACGCTCGCGCGCCGCGGACGTTCCGCCAGGCGTGGGGCATCCGGATCCTGGGCCCACGGCCGCCTCGCAATGCCGAGGCGCCGCGCCCGTTGCCTGCCGGCGAGAACGCTTCGGTCTAGGTTGCGATGCTCAGAGCGCTGAGCTGGTCGGTGACGCGGCTGGCTGGGCGCTACTTCGATCGTTGCCGAAGCCAGAGATTTTCAGATCGCCCGCGAGGATGTCGCCAACGACCGCGCCGAGCATCGACCCTTCGACTGCCTCCATGACCTCGGTCTGACCTGTCCGTCCCATGAAGTTGAACGGGGTTGCGTTCACGAAGTGACAGGGCGACGTGCACTCGAACTCGATTTGGTTTTCAGGGCCGCCCTCGAAAGCGACCCAGGTGTGCCGATCGCCCTTCAGTCCAAGGTATCGAACGGTCAGGAGAGGTTTCGTCGAGATCCCGTTCTGTCGATCCTGTTCGCTCAAGGCCGGGCGGTAACCATAGATCCCGTCGCTTTCATAGACGTATGCGTGGTGACGGGGCGGCGGTGCGGCTGGAGCCCGGACTTCGGCCACGTCAACCGGCGTTGATCGCTCGCGAGGGATCCGGTCGTCCATCGCGACGAATGCGCCGGCGGCGACGATGCCCACGGCGCCGAGCGCAATCAGACCATAGATCGCTTCTCGAATCTTTCGCCACCGATCCGACTTGTCCATCGACTGACCTCCCGCTCTGTGACGGGAATGGTAGCAAACCGTTGAGCAGCACGCGAAGCGGCCGGTTGGCTCGGCTCTCGCGAGGCTGCCGGTTCTCGGCGACGCCGCCACTTCGACCAATGAGATGAATTCGCTTGACGCGGCTGAGTTTGATCTGTTTTAATACCGCCGGTACTTCGGTACTAATCCCGCGAGAGGAGATCGAATGCACAACATCGTAGCCCGCGAACGGGTCGTCCAGGCCTTCACCGAAGCGCTGGACGCCAACCCCACGCACCACACCATCGACATCGCCCAGGACGTGGCTGACCGCCTGGGCATCCCCGTCGAATCCGTCTTCGAGTGCGTCGACGCGGCTCCCGAGCCGGCCGCCGCCTGATCGTTTCGGCCAGCGCGGCGGCGCGCCTCCTCCTCCCTCCTTCCCTTGTTTGCCGCCGCCGGCGCCTTCGGGCGCCAGCCACCTTCTCACCTGAACGCCGTTGCGGCGCGTGGAGCTTGCGATTGGGCCGGCTTTGAAGCGCGTCGACCGAGGATCACCCGGCCTGCCTCCCGGGCCCTCGGTGCAGTTGAGGCCGCGGCCGCAATTCGCGGCGCCGGAAGCACGTAACCGGCACCTACGCACCAACCAGGAACCTTCCATGACCAACACGACCCCTGTGACCGACGGCGAACTGCCGAACCGCGGGCCGCGCGTGAAGCCGGCAGACGTCGAGGCGGAGATCGCCAGCGAGCACTACTTCGTCGCCGGCGATGGCGTCTACGGCGCCGCGCACAAGGCCGGCGACCACTCCGTGCAGGCGTTCCCGCCGTCGCTCGACCTGCTGACGTTCTGCGTGCTCACGCTGCGCAACGGCTTCACGGTCACCGGCGAGTCGGCGTGCGCCGCGCCGGAGAACTTCGACGCCGAGATCGGCAAGCGCATCGCGCGCCAGGCCGCGGTGGCGAAGGTCTGGCCGCTGCTCGGCTTTCGCCTGCGCGACGCGATCGCGACCGCCTGACCGGACACCCTGTGGAGGGTCGTGATCGGCTGCAAGGCCGACAGAGGGGTGCAAGTCCCTGATGCACGCGGAAACCCCGCCTCTGCGAGGCCGAAGGCCCGGCCGGGTGGAACGCCCGGCACCCATCACCAACCGCTCAACGAAAGGAGCACTCTCGATGACCACCACCACGAACGCGCCCACCGCCTGGAAGAAGGGCGACCGCGTCACCGTCAAGACCTCGCGCGGCGCGCCGGCGACCGGCAAGGTGCTCGCGCGCGCGGCCGAGGGCCTGAAGGGCCTGTGGGTCGCCGTGAAGCTGGATGACGGCCGCGAGATCAAGGCGCGCCCGGGCTCGCTCACCGCCGCCTGATCGTGACCGCCGCGGCCCGCCCGCGGCGCCCTTCCCTCCCCCACGGACCGAACGCCATGACCGAGACCAAGCACCTCGACCCCGTCATCGCCGCGGCGTATCGCCGCTTCCTCGAGATCTACCAGGTCGACATGACCGACCCGCACGTCCAGCCGACGGCGAGCCTCTCGCGCGGGTTCTTCGCGCACGGCTACGCCGAGGCGCACCGTGCCGCCATCGCGCAGCAGCAGGAGGACGCCTGGCGCCCGATGCTGGTCGAGCCGATGCCGGGCCGCTGGTGCATCAGCCGCTGGAACCCCTCGGGCTGGCGCGAGTCGTGGGATGCCGGCACCGGCCGGTGGGGCCCGTTCTCCGTCGAGCTCGTGTCGCGCGAGCAGGCGCTCGAGCAGATGCGGCGCCTGGGCTCCGCGCCGGCCGTCGTCGACGTGCGCGATCCGGTCGTCCCGGCCTGACGCCATGGCGATCCCCGACCTGCCGCCACCGATGTCCGACGGACGCTTTCGCTTCCTGCTACGCCAAGGCACGCGCGAGGAGTTCGGCCGCGTGGTCGAAGCCGTTGCGCGCGCGCCGCTCGTCGCTCTCGTCGCGACGCTGCGCGCTGAGCTGCGCCGCAACGCGCTGATGGGCCTGGCCAGCAGCGGCGAGGCGATCGAGGCGGCCGGCGAGGTCGAACGCTTGCGCGATGCCCTGGGCGAGATCCGTCCGATCGCCGACGCCATCGCCAAGGGCCGCTACGGCATCGCCGACGCCGCGGCCACCGGCATCCGAAACATCGTCGACCGGGCGCTCGCGCCGGCCGAGTCGGCACCCATCCCCGAAGGAACCTCTCGTGTCTGAACCCACCACCTCCCGCAAGCCCCGCGGCTTCGCCGCCCTGTCGCCCGAGCGTCGCCGCGAGATCGCATCAATGGGCGGCCGCACGGCTCACGCCGCCGGCACCGCCCACCAGTTCACGTCGGACGAGGCGCGCGCCGCGGTCGCGAAGCGCCACCGCAAGCCGAGCGCGGCGAATGTCTGACCAGCGCGCACTCGTCGAGGACGCCGCGCGCGCGGCAGGCCTTCAGCCGGCCCACTGGTCGGACGACGGCCGCTTCCTGCTGCTGGTCGGTGTGCAGTACCCGTGGAATCCGGTCATCGACAACGGCGACTGTGCGGCCCTGGAAGCCGCCTGCTCGATCGACGTCAACTGGTACGACGAGCGCGTGATCGCCAGCATCGGCCTCGACATCGTCGACGGCATCGACGCCGACGAGTTCTACGTCACGCACGCCGACGACAGGCAGGCTGCCCGCCGCCTCGCGTCGACGCGCGCCGCTGCGGCCGCCTGGCGCGACGCGGCATCCACCGTCCGAGAAGGCAGCTCTTCATGACCAAGCAAGAAGTCCCGCAGCTCGTGCCCGTGGGCACCGTGAAAGTCCGCCACGTCCGCGGCCCCGAGCGCAGGTACACCATCACGAACGGCGCGCTCGACAACCTGGCCACGGGCACCTACCACCTGTTCGCGTCGACAGGCGCCGTGGCCGCCGATGCGCGCGAGCTGACCGTCTACCTCGACGAAGAGATGTCCGCGCTGCTGCGCCAGACGATCGGTGACGACGGAGACGCGCACGCGATCAAGCTGCACATCGGCGACGGCCACAGCGGATGGGGACTCTACGTGTCGCTGGCCGACTACCCCGAGGAAGGCGCTATCCAGCTCGCGGCGATACGGAGCCCCGACGCGGCCGGCGAGCCGCAGGGAGAGCCCAAGTGACCACCCCCACCCTCCCGCCCGAAGTGGCGCGGCTCGTCCACTCAAAAGACCTCTACGAGCTGTTGATGAACGTCCAGAACGGCATCGACGCGCCAGGTCACGCCAGCATGGCGAATGGCGTGATCGTGATGGTGGACAAGGCTCGCAACGCCCTCGCCCACCTCAGCGCCAGCGCAGCAGCGCAGGGAGAGGCGGTGGCGTGGCAGGTCTGGTGGGGTATCGGCGAAATGCGCCCGCATTGGCCGCCGTTCAAGACCGAGAACGAGGCGCGCGACCACGCGTCGATGATCAGGAGCAACACCGAGGTGCGGCCGCTCTACACCCACCCCGCACCCCCTGCCAGCGCCAGCGCTCCCCGCGCGCAGGAGGCGCAGCAGCCGGCGGCCTGGATCGCGTGGCCAGGAGGAGAGCCGCCGGTCGAAGGTCACGTCGTCGTGCATTACCGGCTGCGCAGCGGCGCGGAATCGAACAACAGCGCCGATGGCTTGTTCTGGCATCACGACGGTGGTGAGGACGACATCGTCGCCTATCGACGCGCCCACCCCGCGCATGAAGGCGGCGAGGATGGGGAGCTGCCGGAGCTGAGCGACGAGCACATCCTCGCGCTGTGGCGCGAGGCCACTTCGGGTAATCACGGCGACACGACACATCAGTTCGTCTGCTGGTTCGCCCGCGCAATCCACGCCTCCCGCGCCCAGCCTGCGGCCGCCTCGGCAGCGGTGAGGGAGGCGCTGCGAATCGGCCGATCATGGATAAAGGCGGTGACGAAGAGTAGCCACGCAACCGCCTCAGAACGAGACGCCGCACTCGTCGACCTTGCTTTCATCGACCGTACCGTCGACCGCCTCGCCGCCGCTCCCGATGTCCCGCCTGCGGAGGTCGCCCAGGCCGCGCCGCTGATGGCGAACGGCATGACGGAAGCCGAAACGAGCGCGACCGCGAGCGTGGTGGGGCTGTCCCAGGCCGCGCCGGTCGATGCGCTGCCGGAGCTGCCTCCACTCCCTTGGAAGGTTCCGACCGCAGCGGCTGGAGCTGTTTTCAAGTACGCCGAGGACTACGCCCGCGCCGCCCAGGCCCTCGTCCGCGCCACACCCGCGCCCAGGGTGGAATCGCAGGCCATCGACGCGAAGATCGGTCTGCGAGAGCTGCCTCCGATCCGGATGGGGTCGCAAGAGGTCGAATCCCTGGAGGCTGCTGCGAAGGAGCGCGGCGTCATCTTGCAGGCCCATGTGCGTGACCTGCTGCGAGCGCCCAGGGTGGAGGCGAAGCCGCTGACGGAGGAGCAGATCCGCGAGGGTTACCGCGAGGTGCGCGACGCAGGCCTCGTTGTGAATTTCGCGCAGGGCGTCAAGTATGCCGAGCGCTTCCACGGCGTCGGCACGCACCCCGAGGCGGAAGGAGGTGCGTCTTGAGCCAAGGCATCGCCGCCGGAAAGTCACTGTGCCTTCCGTTTCCCCTGATGCCTGCATTCGACGTGCAGATCGTCGTTCCGCGCGACATGACCCGAGGCGAGGCCGAGGGGCTGTGCGCGTTCGTCATGTCACTGGCTGCTCCTGAAGCGGCCGCCATCAAACACGCCGAGGCGGACAGCGAAAAGGAAGCACGATGAGCAAGCAATCCGAGGCCAAAGAGCGTCAGTGCTATACCCCGAAGCTCATTCCGAGCGTCTGCGGCAACTGCGCCCACAAGCGCAGCACGATCACCGAGCATCCGGCCGAATTCTCGTGGTCGAAGCCCTACACCACCGAGAAGGACTTGCGCTGCGCGATCGGCGGCTTCGCGGTGAGGAAGATGGGCTCGTGCTCCGAATGGGCCGGCACGAGTGAGCACCCCGAGGCGGACAAGGAGAAGAGCAATGGCAGCCTGTGATTACCGATCATGCGATGTCTGCGGCGGCAAGGCGTTCTACGACGCCGAGCTCGCCTACGAATCCATGTCCGACGAGAACTCCATTCGACGTGGGGCAACGCCGATGCGCTACGCCGGTCGCGAGCAGTTCAGCGAACCCGAGCTGACCGCCAAGTTCGGTCAAGTCCTTGGCTACGTCGGAGACTGGGCCGTCCTCTGCACCGCGTGCAGCAAGACGCATCGAACCGCCATTCTTCCGCGCGAGTCGGCCACCGGCACGCAGGCGGACAGCGGGGTGGCGGGATCGTGACGGCCTACTACAACGAGATCGACCCCTACGCCGCCGAATGGCTGCGCAACCTGATTGCCGCCGGCCACATCGCGCCAGGCGAAGTCGATCAACGGAGTATCGAGGATGTCCACCCCGACGACCTGCGTGGATTCACGCAGTGCCATTTCTTCGCCGGCATCGGCGTCTGGAGCTACGCGCTTCGGCGCGCCGGCTGGGCAGACGACCGACCTGTTTGGACTGGTTCCTGTCCGTGCCAACCTTTCAGCGCGGCAGGCCAAGGCGCTGGGTTTGATGACGAGCGGCACCTATGGCCGGCTTTCTTCCACCTCATCCGCGAGCGACGCCCTGCAAAGATCATTGGAGAGCAGGTTGCGAGCAAGGACGCAGAGCCTTGGCTCGACCTTGTTCAAGATGACCTGGAAGGCGTGGGTTACGCCTTCGGGGCGGTGCCGTTCCCGTCTGCGGGCGTCGGTGCTCCGCACATCCGCGACCGCCTGTATTGGGTGGCCGACGCCCAGCGCACAGATCGTCGACGCCAAGCCGCGGCCGCCGATTATGCAGGGTCGCAAACCGAGCGATCCGCAAATCGGGCTGGCGGACGTAGCCGTACATCTGTGCTCTTGGGCGACACCTCAAGCGTTCGACGCGACGAACCGGAGCACGCCGGAGCAGTTTGTCGCGAGAAAGCTCAAGCACCAGGCGACTGCCGCGGTGACGGAGCTGGCCCCGCAGGCTCAATTATCGAGCTGGCCATCGCCGAGAGAGTCGGCCCGGTTAACGGCTTCTGGCGAGCTGCTGACTGGATCGCATGCAGGGATGACCGCTGGCGGCCAGTTGAACCCGGCACATTCCCGCTGGCTCATGGGGCTCCCGCCAGAGTGGGACGCCTGCGCGCCTACGGCAACGCGATCAACGCCGAAGCGGCGCGCGTCTTCATCGAAGCCTTCATGACGGAGCCCAACCCCCTCCCCGGAGACCACCATGGCACCTGACCCGACCAAGCCCGATGCGGCGGCACTGGCGGCGGCACGCCAGGATTTGCACCGCAAGTTCCGTGAGCTGGGCTACACGACGAATGCGCAGACCAGTGAGCTGCTGGATGTCGTGTTCGACCGCCTCGCCGCCATGGCCCAGCGCCCCGATTCCGCTGGATCGCTGGTGGGTGATCGCGACCTCGCCCTGGGCCTGCTTCGCGGTCTGCACCCCGAGATCACCCGCGACGAGCCCATGGAAGTCGCGCAGCAGATTTTCGACCACGTCCAGGCCGAGCGGGAAGTAGCATCCCGGCGGATCGTCAGAATGCAAGAGACGATCGACGCGCTGCTGCGCCAGCTACGCGGCGCGCCTTCCCAAGTCGCCACCGCCAGCGCACAAAGCGCCAAGCGCGACGCCACCTCCCAGGCAGCGCAGCGGGAGGAGACGTGCGAATGGTGGCAAGACGGCAACGAGGACGGCACTTGGTTCTCGGCCTGCGGCGGCGACCCGTGGCGGTTCGAGGCCGAAGACCCGACCAAGAACGGCATGCGCTTCTGCATCCACTGCGGCAAGCGCATGGTGCAGCGCGACGCCGCTCGCGCTGCTGGTGCGCAGGGAGGGGAGCGTGTCTGACCGCGACCTCAACATCACCGCGGTCTTCAGCGACTGCGGCCGCTTCCGCCACATCCTGCGGGCCTGCTGGGACAGCAGTCGACCGACGCTCGGGTGGATCTGCCTCAACCCCAGTCAGGCCGGGCGCCCGGGCGGCGACGGCTTCGTCGTGGGCGACCCCTCAGTTCGGAAGATGGCCGGCTTCAGCGCGGACAACGGATACGGCGGCCTCGTACTGGCGAACCTGTTCGACTTCATCGCCACCGACCCGCGCGAGATGAAGGCCGCCGGCTATCCGCGCAGCCCCAACGCCGACGACTGGATCCGCACGGCGGCTCGGGAGGCAGGCGGCCATGTCGTGTGCGCCTGGGGCACGAACGCCCGCAAGCTGTCGCGGCCCACCGAGGTGCTCGCGCTCCTGCGCTCCGCCGGCGCGCGCACGATGGCACTGCGCCTCACCGACGACGGCATCCCCTGGCACCCGCTGATGCTGCCGTACTCGTGCAAGCTCGTCGACCTCGAGGTGAGAGGATGATCGCGCTCGGGTTCCTCCTGCTCGTGGCCGTCATTCTTGGCGTCCTGCGCCTGGGAGCGAGCGAGGCGCCGCCGCCGGACTACGGCGACTACCGGGGCGACCCGAACGGAGATGACTCGGCATGGAAGTGATCGAAAGCTGGGTACAGCTTCCGCCCCAGCGGCGCGTCATTCCTTCAACGACTCATGTTCGCCCTTATGCACGGGCAGGTGGTGCACTCGTCGAGAAGGATGCGCGCGCTATTGCACGTAAGCAATCGACCAGCCTCTGAGCGCCTGTGCTCGAATAGAGCCAAGGATGCAGTTGTTCCAATCGCTTAATCGGGAACTCTAGACGCTCACGGCTAGCATGATGACTTAGGTTGCGGGCGTTGAAGTGGCCGGCGCAGCCTGCTCAACCCATAGGCGGCGTCCACGGAGCTCCTCACCGTCAGCCACAACAACCACGTCCAGATAACGGCAGTCGGCCGGAAGCTCCAACGGGATTATTGTGACCTGAAGCATTATTTGCGCTCTGGTCCTGCCTTCTTTATGGATGTCTTCTACTTTCGGATTCAGCGTACCGCTTTCGAAAATGACCTCCCCATCGTTTCGCTCGATTCGAGCACTGAACTCCGAGACGGGACGATCAAGCGGCGTATCAATGCAAATCCACACGCAAAGTCGCGGCAACCCTAACGGAAGGTGAGGGACACTCATCCCTCCCGTGTAGACACCCATGAAGGATGGCTTATCGCCAACCTCAAGTCGAATGTCGTCGCACCAAAGATTGGTAACGAATCGGCTCATACGTCTTCTCTCTCATTAAGCGCGGCCCGAGAATTTTCCCATGCACTCGCAAACTCATCCATTGAAACGCCAAGCGCTTGCGAAATCCTACGAATTTGCATCAGGTGAGGCTCGTGCTTCCCAGACTCCATTCTAGAAATATGAGGCTGCTCCATTCCGCAAGCCTCGGCAAGCTGTCGCTGCGACATCCCGGCTCGCAGACGCAAAGCCGACAGCGTCATAGTTGGATAGAACGCCTCCGCAACCCATGCCCGCGCCCGAGGGAGCTCGCTGGCGTAAACAGGGTCAGCGGCCAGCTCATCGAGTAGTTGGTCGAACTCAGGGCTCTCGATTTCAGAATTATTTTCGGGCTCGACGATAAACCTATACGTTTGTGCAGCGACACCTTTCGCAAATCCATCTGCTTGGCCTGCAGCAAAGGCTGCATCGCACGCCAGTCTAGCGACGAAGGAACTCGCGCTGGATGGTACCTTCAATTCGCTTTCGGAGCGGGTGATCAGGGTCGTCATAGTCAAACTCACTTCTGCGCGCAATTCCAAGAATGTGGAAGCACTCGGATCGCGAATTAAATATATAGAATATTCGAAACCTCAGTTCGTCTCGTTCAAGCTCGTACGACTTAACTCGGTATATCGTGCGGCCCAAGCGGAGCATGCTGCCCCATTTTTCGACCGATATGCTCTCTGTCCAGTCTCGCCCATAACCAGCTTGCAATAAACGACCTTGCAACTCTGCGTCTTTGCGCAATGCATCCACGAACTCCGCTAGACGGGCGAAGTCCCGAGGCGCCATCTGGCCCCTCAGGACTCTCAGGTCTTTCACAGCCTCTCCGTGAACCTTCAGCATGTATGATACCACCCTTGATATGGTAGCGCATTCCCCTGATCGGGGGAACAGCGCCACTCGACAGCGCCATGTTACAGGGTGTATCCGTCGCGAGCCCTGCCGGCCGGCCAGCTTCAGGCCGCCAACCGGTGCTCGTAGTAGGGTCGTTCTCGATCGTCCAGGATCGCCTGCATAGCAGCCACGTCGGCCCCAGGCCGGAGCCACGCTTCGACGTTCTCCCGCTTGATCGGGATGATGCACCGGTCGTGCCCAGCGGCCGCGACCTCCGGCGGCGGCTCGTCCGTGATCGCAGCGAACGACAGCAAGTCAGCCTGCCCGGGCGCCGTCCAGCGGGCCCAGAGGCAGGCGACGAGCATCTCGTCGAGGCCCGCGGGCTTGAACTCGAGGATCATGTCCTCTTCGGCCTCACCGGCGGCGAGGTCGCGGCCCTCGGCCTTGTGCCGCGGCACGTGCTCGAAGAACGAACTGGCCAGCATGATCCCGTGCGAGAAGCCAAAGAGCGGCTTCCAGAAGCGGCTGCCGAGGCTGTCGCGGCGCGCGTTGTAGGTGCCAGGGAACTTGACGTCGAAGAAAGCCGGCGAGCCGCACGGCCGGCACTGGTAGCGCATCGGCATGACGACGAACTGCCCGTCCTGCACGACCATCACCGGCGCATAGACGCCCGGGAAGATCCGAGAGTCGCGCGGCTCAAGCTCGCTGCGCTGGAGGTCGGCCAGCGCCCGGCGCGCGCGCTCGATCTTGTCGGGGGCAATGCGCGCGTCGTCGGCAGCCTTTTTCGTCGGCTTGGCGCCGGCCAGAACGCGCTCCGCGTCCGCCAGGCGCTTCCGTTGGGCGAACAGCTCTTGCTCGAGCCTCGTGGCTTCGCTGGCGTGCCATGCGTCGATCTCGGCCTTGATCCGCCGCTCGTCGTCGGTCTGAGGATCGGCGAAGGCATGCTCCATCGCCTTCGGGATCTTCACCTTCGCCGCGGGCTCGTGGGCTCGCTGCCAGAAGGTGCGATAGAACTCGCCGACGCTCATCGTGGCGCCGAACATCCTGGTGTATTTCCGCCAGTCGGCGTAGACCTGGGCGCTGTAGCACATGGCAATCGCCCTCAGGGCTCGACCGGGATCCGCAGCTCGTCGAGTACAGCATCGACGCCCTGCTGCGCCCACGGCGTTCGATGCTCAGGCGAGAGCCCGCGACCGCACTCCGAGTCGAGGCTCCGCAGCAGGATCCTTCGAGCCTCGTCCGGATCGGGGAATGCGTTCACGAGGGCGCGCACGGCCGCGGTGAGCGCATCCAGCCGGCCGAAGATCTCGTGCATGTCCTGGGTGTCTTTCTCGCCCAGGTTGGTCATCGGGGTTGTGTCCATGTCGTCGCACCTCCGAGACCGATTCTGCACCTCCTGTCGCGCGACAATGGATCATGAATTTCGCCTCCCGCCTCCTGCTCCTCGCCGCGATCGCCGCCGCCGCCACGCCCGCCGACGCGAGCCGCCGCAAGCATTCGCTGGTCGACCAAGCCGTCTCTGCCTACGAGGACAGCCACTCCTACAGCATCCCCGCCGCAGGCGCCATCGAAGTCGCCTTCAGCCCGAATGAGGGCTCGGAGCATCTCGTCGTGAAGGTCATCGACAGCGCGCAGCGCGAGCTGCGCGTCCTCGCCTATTCGTTCACGTCCGTCCCGGTCACCGAAGCGCTGGTGCGCGCCCGGCACCGCGGCGTCGACGTCCGCGTGATTGCCGACCAAAAGGAGAACGTCAGCCAGGACCGCAGCGGCAAGGCTCGGGCCGCTCTCGGTGCCCTGCAGGCGGCCGGCGCCGACGTCCGCACGATCAGCGTCTACCCGATCCATCACGACAAGGTCGTGATCGCCGACGGCCAGACCGTCGAGCTCGGCTCGTTCAACTACTCTGCCGCGGCCGCGCACGCCAACAGCGAGAACGTCTTCGTGAACTGGGCGAACCCGAAGCTCGCGAGCGTCTACCTCGAGCACTTCGCGAGGAACTACGCTCAGGCCCAGCCGTTCGTCCCGAGCTACTGACCCGCGGCGCCGCGCGAGCGCGTACGATCGCCTTCACCCAATCTCGAGACGACGCGATGTCGACCTTCGGCGCCCGCCTGAAGCAAGCCCGCCAGCTGGCAGGGCTCTCGCAGCGGCAACTCGGAATCCTGGCGGGCATCGCTCCAGGCTCGTCCAGCGCACGGATGAACCAGTACGAACGAGACACGCACGAGGCTCCCATGGCGCTCGTTCGCAAGCTCGCGCGCGTGCTCGACGTGCCGGTGCCGTTCTTCTACGCCGAGAAGGACGAGCATGCGCGGCTGTTGCTCGCCTACTCGAAGCTGCCCGCTGCGCAACGCCGGGCCTTCCTTGCGAGCGTGAAGCAGGCTGCGCAACAGCTCTCGTCGAGCAAAGCCTGACGGCTGGATCGCCGTCGACACGTCGGCATCGGCATCAGGGTGAGCTTGGCGGCGCCGACGCGGCTGCGTCCTGGCCGACCAGCGCGAGTCGCACGCTGGCCTTGCGCCTCAGGGCGTCGTACTCGGCTTCGCAGGCGAGGCCGCGGAGGTGGGCCTGGTCAAGAGCTGCCTCGAGCGTTCGCGCGCGGCCGTCCCATTCGTCGAACACGTCGGCTCGCAGATCGACGGGAGCGGAAGCTGCCGCGCTGACGGAGACAGGTCCGGGATCACCGCCTCCTGCACGACCACCGGCGGCGACGCCGGCGCGGAATGCGTTGCGCATCCGACGATCGACATCGGCAGCAGCGAGAGAGTCAGCATCGCGCTGACGGAGGGTTTCGAGGCGGGTCGCTTCACGGTCGATCTCCTGGTTGGCTTGGATCCGACGCCCGCTCTCGGCGAGGCGGTCTGCGGTGGCACTCGCAGCCACGGTGGCGGCGGTGGCGCGGTCGGCGGCTCGGCCGGCCTTCTCGGTCGCAACGGCGGTGCGCAGCGACCCGATGCGGTACTGCTGGACGCCGAGCAATCCGGCGATCGTGCCCACGACGGCGAGGAGGATCGCGAGCTCGGCCCAGCGCACGGCCGGCACCTGGTTGGCGATCCACGCAAGGATGGTCTTCATCGAGGTCTCCTTCAGAGCTTGGCGCGCACCGGCAGGATCGCGGCGAGCGTCAGGGTGTCGCCCGCCGAGGTCGTGACCGTGCACTGGATGCGGTAGTCGGTGCCGTCGACGCCGCCGACGACGCGCTGCAGCACACGGGCCGCGTTTCCGCTGTCGATCTGCGGGTCGCCGGACAACACCGAGAGCGGCGAGGCATCCTCGGCACCGGACTCGACCTCGCACGTGAACGAGGGGGCGGCGATCGTGGCCGTGCCGATTGCCAGCGAGAAGTCGTAGGCGAGAACGACCGACTCGAGGGTGCCCTTGGTCGGGAATTTCGTGGTCATGAGGTTGCACTCCGAGAAGTTGTGGCCGCCTGCGCACGCCAGGCGCGCAGAGGGAGGTCGGCGATCCAGGCGCGGGCCGGCGCGACAACGTCGAACCCAGGCGTCGCAGACAGCGGCGGCCATGCGGTAGCCAGCCACGCTCTCGGCGCGAGCGAGGCGACCCAGATCCGAGGCATGGCGTTGGCTCCCCACGCGCGCGGCTGCATGGAGACCGCGATCGGCGGGATCGATCGGACTGCGCCGGCGGCCGCCCAGCCCCGCCGCGGCACAGTTGCGCGCCATGCACGCAGCGAAGCGACAGCGCGCCAGTCACGGGGACGAGCAGACGCACTGAAACCGGGCGTCTGCGCGAGCGTCTCGCCGGCGCCGCCCGCGAAGAGGAGGCTGCGCCCGAGAAGCAGCAGGCGGCGGAGAGCGTTCATGCCTGCACGAGCCCCGAGTCGGTGGGCTGGGTGGTACCGGTGACGGCCTTCGGAGGAATGAGATCCGTCGTCGTGCCTCGGGCGTAGGTGTGCAGCAGGCCGGCCTCGTGATCGTAGACCTCGTCGGCCTCGGCCAGCGCGCGGATCGCGGCGACATCGTCCGTGATCGATCCTCCGACGTCGACAACGGTCGCGTTGGCCGACTGCACGAGCATGACCTGCACGCCCGGGCTGTAGGCGAGCGGGTCATCGCCTGGGCCGCCCACGAGGTTGCCGCCCGACACTCGGGCCTGGTACGCGCCGGCGGTGAAGAGGAGCTGCCAGTTGCCCAGCAGCTTCACGGTGATGCCGACGTAGACGCCCGACCCGAGCGGCACCAAGCCGCTGCCCGACACCAAGGGCCCGTACAGCATCCCCTCGGCGGACTGCTGCGCCTGCTGCGCCGCGCGATACAGCGCCGTCACGTCGACCGACGTCACGCCGGCGTCGACGGCGATCTGTGACGCCTCGAAGTCGAACGTGAACGGGGCGATGCGGACGGTCATGGCTCAGACGTCCGCAGTGCGCACCGTGTTCACCGATCCGCCAGCCGAGAGCACGTCGAGAGTCGTCTCGAACGGCACGATCGGGGTGCCGCCCGATCCCTGGCGTACGCGGATGCGCGCGGTGAACTCGGCCGAGTACGTGAAGCTGACCGATTCGCTGGTGCTGGTAGTCGTCTTGTCGATCAGCGGCACGAAGGCGTTGGCGCCGTTGGCGTGCGCTTCGCCCGTCGTTCCCGAGAGGGTGAAGGTATGGCCCGTCCACGAGGTGTAGGCGTAGCGAACGCCCTCGACGCGGATCACGCCCGCGGACGGGTGATCCGCCGTGATGGTCTCGTTGACGGTGATCGTGCCGGAGCCGATCGCGTGCGCGCCGTTGAGGGTGAACTCGGTCGTCAGGATCCCGCCCGAGCCGTTGTCGCGCGCCACCAGCACGCCGTCGCCCGAGACGAGGTTGCCGACGGTGATCGTCGTGACGACCGGCGCCGAATGCGTGGTTCCGTCGTGCGAGGTGAGCTGGTAGTTCTGGCTGTCTGCGGCCTGGACGCCCGAGAGCCACCAGCCCTGCGCGAGGAACAACTTCCCACCGGCGAAGTTGCCGAACGGCGCCGCCTTGTTCGGGGCATAGGCCGCGTTGAGGTACTGGTACTGCTCGCCGGCGACGCCGTTGATCGCGCCGGTCTGGCCCTCGCAGGTAATGGCCTGCAGGTACTGGTAGAGCTGCGCCACCGAGATCGATCCGTCCAGCGCGATCGTGCCCTTGTAAAGCTTCGAACCGGCCCCGTCACCGATGTCGTGGTTCGAGTCGGCGACAGTGATCGTCACGTGCGACGACAGCGCGAGCGCCGCGGCCTTCGAGAGTGTGATGTTCGCGTCCGCGGACGTCCCGATGGCCGCGATGTTCTCGCCGCCGGCGGTCAGGTCGACGTTGAAGTAGTCGTAGGTCTGGCCATAGACGCGGGAGAAGGCGGTCACGGTGCCGTCTCCGATCGTGCTGCCGGCATTCGTCACGAGTACCATGATCTGAACGTGGCCGTTGGGCCAGAACTTCGTCAGCTTCGTCCCGTTCTGGACGACATAGATGCTCGAACCCGCGACGATCGAGCCGATGGTCTTCAGGCCGGAGTAGAGCGTCGCCCCGCTGGCCTGCTTGATCGAGCCGAAGTTGATGAACTGCGCCGCCGTTGCGTCGATGTTGAAAGTCGACAGCAGGTTGAGCCGCGAGGCGATGGCAGCATTGCGCGGGCCGTCCAGCTTCGACGGGTTGACCGACAGAATCGACACGAGGTCGTCGCTGCTGGTGGCCGCGTTGTCCGCCATGTCCTGAAGCCACGCGTGAAGCGCGAGGACGGAGTAGACCGTCGCGCCGCCGGTGTGCCGGATGTTGCCGCCTGCATCGACGGAGAAATCGTCTTGGATCGCCATGTTGGGCTCCGGGGGTTACTGGTCGTCGCGCACCTGAAGCGCGGTGATCGAAAGGCCGTTGATCGTCGGCGTGCCTTGCGCGACGAAGGGCTGGTAGTAGGGCCCCGGCGCAGTAGCGCATCGCAGCTCGATCTGCATCGGAACGTTCAGCCAGTCGCCAGTGACGCTGTAGGTCGAGGCCGTGACCGCGTCATTGACGAGCACCGCATTCGTGTCGGTGCGCGTGATCTTGATGCGCGACCCAACGACGCAGTTGGTCACGGTCACGGTCACGGGGTCGAGCGGGTAGCTGACGGCCTGCTGGTTGGCGAGCGTCGTGGTCGTGGCGATCGTCAGGCCGGTGATGGCCGTCGTCGTGCCGGTCGTTGCTGTGAGCCGGACGGCCAGCTTGATGCCCTTCGACGGCGTGATCGCGACGGCCTGAAGGTTCGTGTTGGTGGCGGCCTGCCAGGCCGACCAACCATTGCCGTCGCCAATGTCCGCGCGGAATTCGACCGTGTAGTTGCCGATCGTGCCGCCCGACATCGATATCGACTGCAGTTGCGAGTGCCCCTGTGCCGCGTAGTTCATCGTCCAGACTACCTGATCGCCGACAGACGGCATGATGAGGCCGGGGGCGTTCGAGAACTGCGCGGTTCCGCTATAGGAGAGCTGGTCACTCGTCAGGCTCACCACGTCCGTCATGAGGATCGCAATGGCGCCCACCGTGTCGGACGTGAAGTAGTCGGCCCAATGGATGCCCGACGTGTTGGCCGCCGCACGCGGGGCATTCGTGACGCGCACTCCGCGGAACTTAGCGTTCGAGGCCGAGAGGATGGCGGCCACGCCGGGAATCGATCCGCCTTCGATGTTGAACGTCGCCTGCGACACGAGCTGAGTCACCGACGCCGAGCTGCTGTTGCCGTCCGCGAACCAGCAGTTCTGAACGAAGACCCCGAGGTCGTACGCGTTGTTCAGCGTCGCAATGACGGCACCGCTCATCGGGTTGACGGTGCCGAGGCTCAACGGCTGCGCAGCCGTCCCGAAGTTGCGCACCTTGAACCCCGAGCTGCCAGACGGCACGACGATCCCGTTGTTCGACGGCGCGCAGGCGTTGGCCGTGTTGACGATGTACGTCCAGCCGTCGATCGTCGCATTCGTGAATCCGCTACCGCTGTTCCAGAACGCCTGCCCGGAAAGCACGGTCGCGCCGAGCGTGCCGTTCGACCGCGCGGCGAACCGCGAGTTGGAGAGCTTCGTGTCGGTGAGCGTCAGGGTGTAGATCATCTCGCCGACGAAGTCATTCGAGTCGGCCGAGGTCATGCTTGAGAGGTTGATCGCCGCGCAACCCGGGTTCGATCCGCTCACTGTGCGCGGCACCATTACCTGGAAGCGGTTGCGGTCCATGTAGCCGCCGCCGTTCATCGTCAAGTTGCCTGCGTAGACGAACGACGTCTGGATCGCGATCGACGAGAACGTGTTGTCGGAGACGGTTCCCCCGTTGAACGTCGTCACGACGCACTGCGTCACGTCCGCCTGGGACGTGTCGCGCTGGCCGACGATGTTGTTTTGGAAGGTCGGCGCAGACAGCGGGTTGACGATCTGGAATGGGCCGACGATGGTGCTGTCGGTCACGCTGATCGAGGCATAGGGCGCGGCGTTCATGCCCCAGGCGAAATTCGCGAGGTCGAATTGGAGCGTGCCGGAGTTGCTGGCCGGCATGAAGTAGCGCGTGTTGACCGTGGAACTGGGCGTGCTGTTCGCGCCGAGGCCGACGGTCGTGTTCGTCGTGACGAGGCACACGTTGGGTACCCGGATGCGGCAGCCGGACGCGGGCAGCACGCCCCCGACGTTGCCTCCGCCGTCCTTCCCGATCGTCAGCACCCCTGCCGACGAGATCCAGACGTTGCGCTGCCGTTCGTCGGTCGACCATCCTGCGTTCGTCGAGTCGGCGCCGTTGCCGTAGCGCTGATAGACGCCGGAGCCCGCGCTCGTCTCGATCCATACGCCGTTGTAGTAGGTGCCGGTCACGCTCGCCGGCAGTTGGATCTGCTGGCCGGCGACACCGCTCGTCTTGATCTCCGCACCCGTCGAGTCGAACGGCGACAGCCACGCGCCCTGGATGGTGAAACTGCCGAGCTTGCCCATCGAGAAGGCCGACGCTTCCTTCCCTGCGACCTCGATCCAGCCCACGATGTCGGCGCCGCGCGCCGTGGCCGTGATGCCCGAGAGCGCGCCCGCGGCGAACGAGCCTCCGGTGACGTTCCTCACCTTGATGAAGCCGCTCGCGGGCATGGCCGAGCCCGCGGTGGTGGGCGTCGTGTTGATCGCGCTCCAGACGCCCAGCAGCTCGGCACTCACGCCGCCTTGCGTGATGCTCGTGCCGGCGGCCGGCACGTTGCCGCTGCCGCTCGTGTAGGGGATGAGGCGAACCTTGGTGCCGTCGATCTTGACTTGGCCACCGAGCGTGGCTGAGATCGTGATTGGGCCCAGCGGCCCGGTCGTCGGGCTCAGGTTCGGGCCATAGCGGGTGTCGCAGTCGATCGTGAGCGCACCCCCGTTGACGTTGTACGTGTCGCCGCCTGCCTTCCCGGCCAGTGCCGTCAAATTCGTGGGCGTCGCGATGGAAAACGTCGTCATCGACTCAGCTCGTCAAGCCCTGCAGGCAGACGCCGCGCTCGAGCTGGCGGCGCTTGGTGAGGCCCGGCAGCGCGACGCTCACGCCAGCCACGGTGGCGCGATCCCAGCGAGGGAGCTGCTCGCAGGCGCCGCGCCATTGGCGGGCGGCGAGCAGCCGCGCCGCGGTGCTCTTGCGGACGTCACAGGCGATCGTCGGGCCGAGGTTGAAAACGGCGTCACCGAAGGCTGCTGCGACGCTGTCGGGCGCCCCAGGCGCGCAGCGCAGCACCGTGTCGACGGCCTGGCCGGCGTCGGCCTGCAGGAGCTGGTAGCACTCGCCGTCGGAGTAGTAGCGGCCCGCGGTCACGTTGCCGGTGTGGCCGTCGCAGACCGTGAGGACGCCGGGCGGGTCGTAGTAGGCGTAGTGCCGGATGCCCTCGGCGGGCGCGGCCAGCGCGCAGACGGCGGCCACGATCGCCGAGCGCCGGCGCAAGTTGTCAGCGACTGCCATCGGCGTCTCCCTGCAGTTTCGGCTGCGCCACCAGGCGCGCGCCGGCGGCGGCCAACGACACGGCGGCCGTCAACGCGGCGAAAGCCGGCGAGGAGTGCGCGGGAGCGATGTACGGCAGCGCCGCATCGGCGGCGCCGAGCAGCGCCGCGAGGATGGCCAGCCTCACAGACCAAAGCCTGTGCCACGTCTTGCCAGCGTCGTCGATCAGCTTCATGGTGGTCTCCAACGGTCAGTGAGAACGGGGCGGATTGCCGCCACGGAACGTGATGTAGGCCACCTTGACGGCCGTCGCCGCGCCAGCCAGCACGGAGACCGCGCGCACGACCGGGCCCAGCCAGAGCCACATGCGCGCGAAGAAGGCGGAGACCTTCGCCAGGCCGCGGAAGAAGCTCTGGGCGGTCTCGACGATCTCGTGGATGTGCCCGATCATCGGCAGCGCCTGGGCCACCGATGCGGCGGTCTTCGCTGTCTCGGCCGTATTCGCCGCCAGCGACGCCTCCATGCCGTCCATCCGCACACGGCCGTGCTCCAGCCGCTGCAGCACGAGCTCGCGCCATTCGTCCTCGGAGAGGCCTTTGATCTCGACGCGCGAAAGCTCGTGGATCGCGCCGACCGACGACATCTCGCCGCGGCTCGGAGTCTCGTCTTCGTCTCGGTCTTGCAGGGGATCGGTCACCAGGTGTCCTTGGAGATGTGCCTCAGCTGGTCGGCCAGAGGTCGGAGTTCGTGACGTAGCCAGCCGGGCTGTGGCGGGCGATACCCTTGGTGATGCGAATGCGGCCGATGAGTCCATCGAACGCACACTGCCCAGAGTTCGCGGTGTCGTTGCCGATGTCGACGGCGCCTTGCACCGTCCAATGGTGCGAATCGGCACGCGACGCGACCATCGCACCGTTCACGAACAGCATCAGCGTCCCGCCCGCGCGCTGCAGACACATGCGGTACAGCGTCCCGATCGAGGTCGCGAACGGGAAGATCGGGAATTCGGGGCCGCCCGCGATCGCCAGGTTTCCCGGCGAGAGGTCGTGGTGGTCGACGATGTTCGCACCGTAGGTCGAGCCATCCAGGTACGTCGTCAACATCGTCGGATACGCGCTGCTCTTGGCGCGCGCTTTGTAGTCGAGCTCGATGGTGAAGTCGCCCGCTCCGAAGTCGAGCTCAGTGCCGAAGGCCGTGATGCCAAGGTACCCGCGGTCTGGACTGACATCGATCGCGCCGTGCGGAAAATCAGGATCCGTCGTGTTGACGAGAGGCGTTCCGCTGCCCGTACCGGCATACGTCAGTACCGTGTGCCCGGCGGCATCGGTGAGCGTGTCGCCGTTCATCAACAAGCCAACTGCACTGAAGTACGGGTCGACCTCATGACCTGGCGCCCCGGCCAACGGCAGCGAGACGGGGTAGTTGTCGGTGTAGAGGCACGCGCTCGCGAGTCGAACTTCGTCGAGCTCGAAGGTCGTCGCGTTCGTACCGGGCGCGTTGAGGCCGCCCACGGTGATGACCGCGCCCGCGTGGGTGTAGTCGTTGTTGTCGATGACCGTGGTTGCGCTGACCTGGCCGTTGAGGAACGCGCGCACCACGCCGTGCGCATCGCGAGTGATCGCGACGTCGTTCCAGGCGTTCGCGACGACCTCGAGGTCAGGGAAAGGCGCGCGCGTGTCGGTCGCGCCGTAGACACCCTGGTACCACTGGAGTTCTCCTCCGTCGAACAGCACGATCATCATCCGATCGCCGTTTACGCCGCCAGCCGCCGAGCTGAACAGGAGGTGCTTCGCACCGAGGTCGGTCGGCTTCCACGAGAACTCGATGGTGAAAGGGCCGGCCATGCTGAAGCCGGCGGGCCACGAGGTGGAGATGCCGTTCGAGCTCGAGAACCGCCCCGAGGTCGCACCTGCACGGGGGTCGGCGACCAACGTGACGCCAGTGTCCGCCGGCGTGAAGGTCAGGCCACGGATGCCGCTGTCCGTGAAGGTCTGCGACCCGGCAGTGCCTTCGAAGTGCAGCAGGAACACAGTCGAGTCGTCCGGCGCCGCGGCGACGGAGATGATGGCGGCCTTGGTCACGCTGCGCACGGCACCGTTGAGAGTCACGGTCATCGTCACCGAGTATGTGCCCTGCCCGCCGTAGGTGTGCGTCGGGCTGGCGTCGGTGCTCGTGTGGCCGTCGCCGAAGTCCCAGAGGTGCGTGTCGGCGCGGCCGCGCGTCGAGGTGTCCGTGAACGACACGGTCAGCGGGGCTGTGCCGCTGGTCGGCGCGGCGACGAAATCGGGACGCAGGATCAGCGCATAGATCGCCGACAGGAATTGGGTGACGTCCGTCGGATCGAACGTCATGCCCGCGCTCTCGATCGTGCTCTTGATCTCCTCGAGCATGTCCTCGAACCACTCGCCGCCAATGTGCGTCGGGTGCTGTCCGGTCGCAAGGTCGCCCGCGCGCGGGTATCCGATCGAGCGCGTGGTGACCGGCTCCCAGGCTTGCGACGACGCGTCCGACTTCCAGAGCGGGTCCATGTCCTATCCCCCGTGGTAGGCGGCCTGGGCGGCCTGCAGGAGCTCGACATCGGCATCGCTCAGCCGCGACGCGTACACGAGGATCTCGGGCGTCGAGAAGGCCGCGGGGAACGGCGAGGTGTTGACGGCGTAGCCGTCGCCGGCGCCACCGGAGCCGATGCGGCAGAACGCAGCGTCGCTGCGCTCACCGCGGGCGGCAGTGCCGCTGGCCTGCAGGCTGCCGTCAAGGTAGACATCGACGGCGCCGGAGGTCGAGGTGCGTCGGCAGATGCCGACATGCAGGGCACCGTCATTGATCACCGTCGCGCCGCGGACACCTGTCTCGGGGCCGAGGTCGTCGCCGGCGCCGCCCTCCCACAACGTGAGCGTGTTGCCGAGGTTGCCGAAGCCGAAGTCGCGCGAACTGCCGGACGTATCGGCGTAGAGGAAGCCGCTGACTTGATACCCCAGGCCGGTGCTGGTTTGTCCGTTGCTCTGCGTTGTGGCGAAGACCGCGCCGAGGCTGAAATCGAGGCGTGCGCCTGCCGCGTTGTTGAAGACGAGGCCATTCGCGGTGCTGAACAAAGCCGCCGGGAACCCGCCGATCTCGAGCACCGCCCCGGACTCCACGATGAGGGGCTGAGCCGATGCATTCGCCTGCACGGCATCGATCCCGCTCCCCGTCTGGTTGTACCAGTTCGTGATGTACCCGTTGCCCGAGCCGACGAAAGCCAGCAGAGCCGCCGTGTCGACGGTGCCACGCGCGAAGCCGATGTCCATCTCCGAGTTGTCGCTGCTGCGGCGCACGCGCATGCAGGCGCCGCCGTAGTCGATCAGCAGCAGGCGCGTCGAGAACGCCATCGCCGGCTGCACGGACAGCGCGTCCAGCGGGGCCCGCGCCGGCGCACTGGCCAGCGCGACGACGGCGTCAGCGAGCTGGTGCAGGTTCGTCGCGTCCGGCGTGAGGCCGGCCGCCTCGATGACCCGCATGAAGGACTCGGTCACGTAGTGGAAGATCCACGGGCCCGGCGTGGTCGGGGGTACCGTCGCCTGCAGCGGATGCGGGACATCGCTCTGCACGTGGCCGTGCGCCCCGGGCGACGGAGGCGTCGGCGGTGTGGCGCTGACGTTGGCCTGGTAGACGCGATCCACCCTCAGCTCCCCGCGATGGACTTGATCGCAGCGAGCATCTGCGTTTGCGCGCCGATCGCCGGAGCCTGCCCGCCGCGGATCTGCAGGTTGCGCACTTCTTCGCCCACCATGTAGAACCAGTGCGGGCCCGGCACGGTCGCTCCGGACGCCTCGTCGGCGTCCTTCGGGTAGCCCGTGACCGCACTCGCCGGCAGCGCCGGCGGGGTCCCGGCTGCACCGGAGCGGTAGGCGCGCGGCTCCATCAGCTCGCCGCCGTCGGCGCCACGTAGGCGGGCAGAGCGGCGAGGATGGCAGCGGCCGTCGGCAATGCCCCCTGCGCGTTGATCAGCGCGAGGGCCGCCGACCAGACCTCGGAGCGCCAGGCGCGCAAGGCCTTGCCGTCGGCTTGGTAGGTCGGCACCGCGGGCTCGTCGGCGTAGGTGACGGCCGTCGCCATGCTGTCGTAGCCGTTGCTCTTCGCCACGGCATCGAGATGCGCCTGGACGGCGCGCGAGAGCGTCGCGCGCTGCTGGTCGATCGTGGGCGCCGGCGGATCCGTTGCCACGGGCTTTCCGTCGGCGCCGGCGACGATGCTCTTGCCGGACGCCTGCGCGGTCATCAGCGCGCCGTAGTCGTCGTCGGAGATCTCCACCGCGTCCGTCGGCATGGCCTCGCCATGGATGGCGTCAACGTAGAAGCCGGAGGTCGATTTGCTGTAGTAGCGGGTCATGTCACTTCCCGATGCAGAGGAACGCGAGCGGCACGTTGGAGGCGCTGTCGGACTGGACGTCCGCCGTCAGGAGAACGGTCGACAGCGACCCGGGCGTGGCGTAGGCCGACCACGCGCCCGCGACGGTGCCGCTCGTGTCCACGGTCGCGAACGACCGCAGGTGAGCTGTCGGGAAGGCGATCGGCAGCGACACCGTGTAGGCCGTGTCCGTGGTCGCGGCCAGGTAGGTGCCCCACTGGACGATCAGGCCCCCGGGCAGCTTCTGGTAGCCGGACGTCCCAAGCGACTGGCCCGAGGTAAACGCAGCCGCCAGCGTCGATGCGAAGTCGCTCGTGAGCAGGAAGTTGGGGACGCCCGTGATGTCCGCGAACGGGATGGAGCCCTGCTGCACGACCGTCCAGTTGGCGCCGCCGGTGTCGGGGTCGCTCGTGTTGTTGTCGACCGTCGACTTCCAGAAGTGCGTGCCGTCCGCGCTCACCAGCACCGCGCCGGCGGGGTAGCCGCCGATCGCGGTGCTGACGCCCGCGTCGTAGCCCGGAAAGCCGCCCGCCTGCTGCCAGCGGATCCACTGCGTGATCCACCGCAGGATGCCGTTGAAGTCCTGGCCCTTGGGCGGCACGCCGCCGGCGGTCGTGGGGTCGAGGAAGTTCAGCGGCGGGAAGCCGTCGGTGAGGCTCGCGGCCCCCGGCTCGCTGCCGATCTGCGACGGCGTGGGGATGTCGCGGACGTAGCCCGCGCCGGCGCCGTTGGCCCAGGGGATGGAGAAGAAGGCGGGGACTTGACTGGCCTGCATGCGCTGCCTCGGGTCAGTGGTTGAATGCGCCGGTGGCGAAGCTGCCGACGTTCTCGCCGGCCTCGCCGAAGCCGAGCACGTGGTGCGGGTTCAGGACGACGACGAAGAGCTGCACGCCCGAAGGCGCCGGGAACGCGCCAGACTGCTGCAGGATCGCGAGGTCGAGCGCGGTCGGCTGGAACGGGAAGTTGATCGCCGCCTTCATGCCGCCGTAGTCCACGACGCTGACGTTGCCGCCGCGGCCGGCGAACATGAGCATCAGCGCGCGGTTCATCGTGTGGATGGACCGGTCGCTGATGTTCGAGAAGGCCTTCACCAGGATCAAACGCCGGTAGTCGTCGTCGGCCAACAGGAAGTTGGGCGTGCCGGTCTGCACGGAGGCGAACGGCTGCTGGCCGAAGCCGAAGACGAGCGGGCCGCCGGCCTCGCCGAAGCCGAAGGTCTTGCCCGACTGACCGCCCGGCACGTACAGGCCGCGGCGCACGTCGACGATCCGACCCCAGACGTCCAGGCCGTAGCCGACGGCGGTGTCGATGTCCCAGACCGAGTCGAGGAACATCTCCGTCATCGCGTCGGCGTCCAGCGCCACGGCGAACGAGCTGATCATCCCCAGCAGACGCGGGCTGTTCGCGTACTGCTGCAGCACGGTGGGCGGCCACGCCGGCGGCACGCGCGGATACAGCTCCGCGTCGACCGGCATTTCGACGGTCGATTCGACGGAGGGGTCGAGGTAGCCGGCGGGCAGCATGGTCAGGTGAAGGTCACCGCGATGTCGGAGGTCGACAGCGTCGGGATCTGGTCGGCGCGGAGCTGGATGCTGTCCTGGTCGGCTGCAGTAATGCCGACCTTGACGGACTTGAGTTGCGCCCAGGCGCCGAGGCTCACGATGCCGGCGTAGAAGCGCGCCGCGAAGACCTCGCCGGCAATCCGCGCGCGCTCGCCGCCGTCGGTGCCGTTGAACGCGGCGACGACGGCCGCCTGGATCTGCGCGGCCGCGGTCGACGGCACCTTGCCGTTGTTCTGCATCGCCACCGCGACCTTGATGCCGGTCGGCGCCGGCACGGTGAACGAGATCCGGTAGGTCGGGTACGGCGCGGCGAAGAGCGAGCTCGTGTCCTGCACCGCGACGGTCGTGTTGCCGTTCATGTCGCAGCCGGGATTCTTCTTCGTGAGGATCGCCGCGCCGATGGCTTGCGCGTCGCCGCCGTAGGCTGCGACGAAGATCGAGTGCGGCTTGAGCTGCACGCCACCCGGCGCGCAGGCCATCGACTCGCCGGCGACCGTCTGCGCGATGTTCAGCGCGTAGGTGCCGTCGCCGCCGCTGCCGGCCAGGTAGCTGCTGATCAGCGTCCCCTCGACGACGCCGCTCCCAAGCACCACGTCCCCGACGGAGATCACGCCGGCCGCGCCCGTCACCGTCAGGACATTGCCGGCGATGCTGCCGGTGAAGGTCGCCCCGCTGGTCGCGTCCGACGGGTTCTCGAGCGCATAGGCGTCGATGACGCCGGGCACTGCCAGCACGGCGGCCCGCACGGCGGCGGTGGTGCTGTTGGCGTTCAACGCCACGGACTGCTGGCGCCGGTACTCGAAGTCCGCGGCGCTCTCCGCGTCCGACCCGACGACGCCCGCAGCCACGTTGGCGACCGAGTCCCATCCGGGGATGGCCTGGTAGATCCGCTCCAGGAAGCCGGCCGGGCACGCGATCGGGCCCGTCACCGCACAGGCGAACGGCAGCGTGATCGAGCCGCCCGATGGAATCGTGCCCGCCTCGGTGCACAGGTACAGGTTCCCGTCCTGGTCGACCGCCTGGGCGTTGACGGGGATCACCGTCCCGGTCTTGCCGCTGCACACCGCCTGGACGACGGTCGACTCGGCCGGGTTGCGGGTCAGGTAGTAGATCCGGGCGATGGCGTCCTGCGCGCGGCCGCTGGAGGTGGCCGGGTCGACTCCGGCCATGACCGCCATGAACGTCGCATAGGCGCCCGCGATGATCGCGGCTTCGCTCGTGGCGAGCTGCCCCTGCGGCGTGTTGAGCGCCGGGTTCAGCGTCGTGCCGAAGGCGGCGTTGATGTCCGCCTGCCGGCCGGCGAGGATGTCTGCGTCGTCGGGCGCGATCCAGCCGTTGTCGCCGATGGTCAGGGCGGGGACTTGCGTGCTGCTCATGCGGGCCCGATCAGATGGTCGCCGACGACGTCGCGCCGCTGGTGCTCGTGACCTGCACCTGCCCTTGCACGACACGGCCCGCGATGCCGGTGATGAACACCTCGGCCGAGGCGACCTCGGGCACGGTCAGAGCTGCGGCCTGGAGCAGCGACTTGACGAGTGCCGTCGACGGCGACTGGCCCAGGATCTCCTGGCGCAGCGGCACGCCGATGGTCGTGTCGTAGAAGCATTCGCCCTGGAAGGTCTTGATCGCCGAGGCGGCGTCCTGCGCGAGGGCGTACGGCTCCGCCGCAAGGGCGATGTTGCCGTCGGCCGAGATGTCGAGATCCCAGGTCGTCGGGTTGAGGTAGACGGTCGCGGCCATCAGGTCACCCCCAGCGTGTGTCCGCCGCCGTTCAGGTTGTGCGTGTGCGGCGCGCCGATGCTCTTGCCGCCCTGCTTGATGTCGCCTGCAGACATCGTGCCGGTTACGTTCAGGTCGCCAATGATCGAGGTCGTCTCCGCAGCCAGGGTGATGGCCTCCGTCGCATTGACCGTCACCGTGTCCGCGGCGACCACGACCGCACTCGCGTCGATGGTCACGGCGGGTGCCTGCAGCGTCACGGCGTTGGGCGACGACAGCGTGATGCCCGCGTTCGAGAACTGGACGTACTGCTCGGGCGTCCCGTTCAGCACGCCGCCGATGTAGAGACCGTCGGCCATCGAGTGCGTGCGCCGGCTGCCCGGATTCGCGGGCCCCTTGTTCACGATGACGCTGGAGATGTCGCGCGATGCGAAGACGGCAATGCCGATGTCGCCGACCTGCGGATCGAGGATCACGGCGTTGGCGCCGCCCTGCAGGCGCATGTACGGGCAGCCGTAGATCGTGCCGTGCGCCTGAGCGACGCCGAAGCCGTCGACCTGCGCCACCAGCGGCAGGATGTCGACCGTTCCGACCGGCGACACGCCGCCGTCGTTGCTGACCGCTTCGACGCGCACGAGGGTCGCGGTGGCGACCCCGGCTAGAGCCTGGCGAACAAGAAAGGCCAGCGCGTTGAAATGGCTGGCCGGATCGGAGTTCTGTTGTGCGCCGAGGTGACCTGGCGCGCTAGACGACGGGGGCATAGCCGGGCTTGGCAACCTGCATGAGGGTGAGCCATTTTCCGGAGGGAACCTCGGCCTCAATGTCATGGGTCAGCATCGCAACTACCCAGCGACCGCAAGCCGGCGTCAGGCTACTCTCGACATCGATCTGGCCGCCATGCCTGACCACCGGATTGAAGGTCGTCGTGACGATGAGGCCCGTCGACGTGTAGGTCGGGTACCCGACCATGCCCGTGTCCTTGGCGATGCGCGGTACGAGCCCTCCGCGGGAGCCGCCCCGTGGCCAGATGGCGAGCACGCCATTTTCGATGCCATTCCACTCGATGCCGGCATGCTGGACAACCGCGAGGGCCTGTTCTCGCAGCGTGCCTGGGTAATACGGTGTCGAGAGGATCACGCTCACGCCGTTGTTCTCGAAGGCGACATCGTCCATCCTGTCGGCAATGTTCGAGAGGACGACTGCTGCGTCCGCGGTACCGGGGTAGCTGAGCGGCGGAGAACGACGCAGCGCGTCGATCAAGCCCGCGAAGGCGGTGATGTTGAACGCCACCTCCGGTGCAGCCTGCATGTCCGCCCAAGCCTCCTGGATAGTGCCCTCGAAGATCTTCGCCATGCCGATGACGTCATCGCCCGCGTACACCGAGATCGTGTTCGCGCGATAGGCATTGGGGAGCTGCCCCATCGTCGAGAGCTGGTTCATCATCGAGAGCGTCAGCCCGAAGATGCGAACATGCGCAGTCGGCATGCCGGCTCCGCCCGCGTTCGCCACGTTCACGCTCACACGATGACCTGACAGGGTCACGCTTTGCGGCGGCCCGTCGCCAGACGGGCCAGTCCCATACGCGAACTGCAGCGTGATCTTGCGCCTGACGAGCGCCATCAGGCGAGCGCCGCGAAGTCCGCGGCCTCCACGTAGAGCAGGATAAAGCGACTGCCGATCGTCGGCTCGCTCGCCGAGTAAAACGGGTCGGATTCCGCCGCGGTGTCGATCATCATCAGGTCGCCGACAAAGTCGAAGTAGGCATCGCGCAGCACCAGTACGCGATCGCGGAGCATCGCGCCACCGAGGATCAGCGCGTCGTCGACGTAGACGTCGATGAACATGCCGGTCGTGCGCTGGTAGACCTTCAGGCGGCACGACTGGCCGCCAAGGAGCGCCGACACGGTCTGAGATGGCAGCGCGGACAACGGGATGTTCATCATCGTAGTTGCCCCTTCAAGGCGAGGAGCGGCAGGCTCGCCTGACGCTTCAGCGCTGCGTCTGCGATGGCCTTCTGCGGCGCCGGCGTCGCAACTGGCTGTACCGTCCCGCCGACCACGGGTGATGCGGCCGATGGACTGGCGACCTGCGTGAATGCCGCGACTGCGGTCGTGCGAATCTGCCGCAGGCCAATGTCGACGATGAGCAATGTCGCTCCGTCTCGCGCTGATCTGCCGTACCCGAGGCGCGAGACGTTCACGGACAGGTACGTCCGCTCGGGTGTCACGACGTCGTAGGTGTTAAGCGATTCGGCGAGCGCCTCGACCTGCGCAAGGAAGGCTGTCCGGTCGGACTGGCTACCACCCTTGGTGATCCGAAGCCGGGTGTCGAAAGGACGAGCCACCTTGTTGAACGTCTCGAATGCGCCCTGTTCAACCTGGTAGTCCAGAAGCGACCACTCGCGCTGGTAGTCCATCGCGACGATCGAGTCCGGCTCAAGCGCCTTGGAGCCGTTGAAGAAGATGCCCCACTCGGCCGACTTTGCGCCCGTGCTGCGCGCGGTGTCCGTGGTGTCACGGGCGGCAGCCGGAGCGCTCATGCCGCTCAGCAGGGTTGGAGCGCCGTCAGCCATCAGAACATCCCCGTGTTCGCCTGCGCTGCGATCAGCGCTGGCTGCATGTCTCGCGCGATGCCGCGCGCATCGGTGGCCTGTGTCACGATGGTCATGTTCTCGATCGTCGTCTCGTTGTTGGTGCCTGAACCTCCGCTGCCGCGCAGACGGCCCATGATGTCGCGCACATACTTCTGCGTCTCCAGCGGCAGCGCGCCGCCGGAGCGCTGGAGGTTGCCGGAGCCGAAGTTGTAAGCCGCTAGCGTCGTCGGCAGGTTGCCGCCGTACTGACGCAGCAGGTCGGCCAGCATGCGCGCCGCGGCGCTGGCGGACTGCTGAAAGTTCATCGGGTCCGTTATGCCGTATGCCCTCGCTGTGGCCGGCATCTGTTGGAAGTCGCCCATCGCCCCCTTCGGGCTGACCATGTGCTGCCCGCGTCCGGACTCTTCCTGCCATACCGAATCGAGGAGGCCCGCCGGAAGCCCCCACTTCTGCTCGAGCGATCGAAGGTATTCCTGCTTCGAGCCGCTGTCGCCCGTCGTCGGCACCGCCGAGCCACCGGCTGCGTTCAGTTGCGCGAGTCGCGCCGCCGCGTCGGGAGTCAGCTTCGCTCCCTGACGATGTTCCACGTCCCACCATTCCTTGAGCAGCACGCCCAGCCGTGCGATCTCGGTCGCACCTACAGCCGCGCCCGCATAGATGTTGGCCTGGCCCAAGAGTCCCATCCCAGCCAGGCCCGCCCTCGCGCCCGCGAGTCCGCCCAGTCCGCCCACGGCTCCCGCTCCTTCAGCGACCGCCGCAGTCGCCGACGCGGCCTTTGCCGCCGCGGTCAAGCCGCGCAGCGATGAGATCAGGCCGATGAATCGCACGGCCGATAGCGCGGTCATCGAAGCTGTGATGGCGCTGATCGCAAAAGCGGTCTCGGGAGCATGCTGCTTCACGAAGTTGGCCAGTCCGACCATCGACGGTGTCAGCTCGTTCTCCACGTCTCGCGCGAGACGTCCGAATGTCTGTTCGAGCTCCGCCCAGGCCTTCTGCCGGTCTTGAGCGGCCCGGACATCGTCTTCCGACAGCGCGGTGCTGCGAGCACGGTCGAGCGCCCCCTCAAGTTCCTTGCGTCCTTTCAGCAGCATCGAGATGGTCTCTGGGCTGAATCCCATCCCCAAGCCCATCATCTTCGCGCGCTTTGGATCCATCCCCTTGAAGGCGTCCGCCACATCAAGTAGCACGTCACGTGCGTCCCGCGCCTCTTGGCTACCCAGCTTCGATATTTGAACGTTCAGAGCGCGAAAGAACCTGAAGTTGTCGCCGCCTTCCCCCGTTGCACTGAAGCGCTCCAGCGACTGGGTCAACTTGTCCATGTCGCCCGCGACGGCCTGCCCCGAGACGCCCATCTGCTCGGCGACCTGCTGCCAAGTCGACAAGCCCTCCGTGCTCATGTCGAGCGTCTTCGCCATCCGGCCCGTCGCGGCATCGAACTTCGTCGAGCTCTCGATGAACGACTTGATCGCCGACATGCCCACGAAGACCGCAGCCATGCGCAAGACCTCGTTGCGCAACGTGGCGACCGCGTCCTGGCTCTTCTTGAGCTGGGCCTGCAGCTCCTTGTTGACCTTGCTCGAGCCTCGCCCGAGGCTATTGTGGGCGTCTTCTGCTTCCTTGGCGCCCTTCTTGTACCCGCGTGGGTCGAGCCCGAGAGTGACCAGGAGCGAGTCGATGATCGTCGGCATTTCAGCCCTTCGGTGTGCTCAGCACGCGTTCGTTGTGCGCGTCGACCGCGAGGATCTCGAGCAGGTCATAGAGGTCGTGGGTGCCGAGCGTCGTCGACAGCTCGGACATGCTGGCCAGCCGGGAGCTCACCACGACGCCGATCGCGCGCGGCACGTTGACGTAGTCGGCGAGCTCGCGCGGCGGCCCGCCGCCTAGGCCGAGGTCGAGGGGGCGGCGGGCAGCGAAAAACCCGTGTGCAGCAGAAAGACTTCCTTGCGCAGGCGCAGGCGGGTGGAGATCTCCTCGATGCTGTCGGGGAAGAGGCCGGTCACGACCGTCCGATTGTCCGGCTGCGGACACGCCGAGACGCAGAGCATCATCTCGTCGAGCAGCGGTTCCGCGTCGGCCCACTTCAGCTTGCCGAGGGCCCGGATGCCGACGACGGCAATGCCAGCCATGCCGGAGGTTGCGACGTCCTCGGGAAGGTCGACGCCGGCGTTTGCCAGCGCCAGGAAGGCCCGGATCGCCCAGCGCTCGGCCTGCGCTGCTGGCATCTCGGTCAGCTTGAAGACCTTACCCTTGTCGCGCCCCTCGGCGTCGATGGTGACGAATGCTTCGCGGCGAGCCATCAGATCCCCGCCGGCGTGACCGATTCCCAGACGATGGTGTACGCCCGCGGCTGCATGGTCTTGGCGGCGTTCGGCATCATCGGCGCCCGGGTCAGGACACCCTTGGTCAGCGTGATCGCCGTCTTCAGCGAAGGCAGCACGATCGAGCCGTTCGCGAAGTAGACCTCGCGCTGCTGCTTCTGCTGCGCGATCCACGTATCGAAGAGCTGATTGCTGTCGCTGTCCGCCTGGAGGTGCACGTTCCAGGGGGTCTCCATGAGCACGAGGCCCGCCGAGAGCTTGCCGTCGACGCCCATCGACGTCTGGGCCTGCTCGATGGCCTCGGTGTCGTAGATCGCGTCCGCAGCGAAGCCTTGGAGCTGCACGGGGGAGGGCACGAGGTCGGCGATCGAGATCGTGATGATCGAGTTCGCCGCGGTGAGGGTCTTGTTTGCCATGTGGGTTCCTCGTAGAAGTCGTGGTGGCGCGGCCGCTTACTGCACGGCGATCGACGACAGCGACAGCTTGTTGACCGAGTCGCCGTCCATGTACCAGAGGGTGATCGGCGGCGACGAGCGGGCCGCGCGCGTGGTGCCCGACGCGTCGTTGACCTGCAGATACCAGCCGCGGGTGGACAGCACTTGGTCGATCTGGGTGCCGGCCTGGTTGTTCACCTCGGCGATCTGCTGGGCGGTGAGCGTCACGCCCGCGCGGATCGCGCCGAAGTTCAGGGCCGCGTTGATCGGATCCATGCAGGCAGCGCGGATCAACGCGTAGCCGGCCTGGTTGTAGGGGATGCTCTTGACGATGGTCAGGAGCGTCAGGAGCGCGAGCTGCAGCGCGTTGTTCAGCCAGATCTCGCAGACCAGCGAGTCGAGCCACGACCAGGTGCCGGTGACGCTGCCCGGGTAGAAGTACTCGAAGCCCTGGTTCGCGGTCGCGACGGCGCCGTAGAAGTTGTAGCCGTTCGCCTGCAGGTTCGCGGCGACCGTGTCGCTGGTGACGTCGGCCGGCAGGCCGTCCTGCGAGCGGTAGGCGAAGTTCGGGCGGCCGTTCGTGCGCGTGAAGTCGATCGAGGCGATCGAGCCGCAGATGAACGCGGCCTTGTCCCAGGTCGGGCCGTAGATCGGACAGGTGGCTTCGGAGTTGGCGGCCACGAGGATCGCGCCCAAGCTCGCGGCGGCGCTGGTCGACTCGGTCGGCGTGACGTCGTCGTCCCAGGCGACGTAGATGAACCGCTTGTTCTGGCTGTTGACCCAGGCGGCGAATGCCTGCTTCACCGTGTTGCCGCTGCCGCCGTCGGGGTCGAAGGCGGTCATGAAGGTGGCCCAGTTCTGGGTAGCGCGCTTGATGCCGTCCATGAACGTGCCCGGCACCGCGGCGGCCGCGCCCGGCGAGGTCACGGCGCCCGTGGCGGTCGTCAGCGCCAGGCCGGCGGCCAGGGATCCGGTCGCGACCGAGACGCTCGACGAGGCGCCGGTCGTGTTGCTCGTGAAGACGAAGGCCGCCGACACGCTGTCGAAGGACACCGTGAAGCCAGGCGACGTGAAGGCCGCCTGGATGATGGTCGCGGCATTGCTGAAGCTCGTCGCCGCGCTGAGATCGATGTTGGACGAGGTGTGCGGCGTGCCATCGACCGTCAGCGTCAGGACACCGCTCAGCGCCTGCAGCTCGGAGAGGATCGGCGTCTGCGACGTACCGCCGCGCATCCAACCGGCCACCGCCGAGGCGTTGTACTGCGTGAAGAGGATCGAGCCGGGCTTGACGTCCGAGTTGTCGAAGCCGTTGAAGTAGATCGCGGCGACCTGCGCCTCCACCGAGGAATCGCCGAAGTAGGCGGCGACGCCGTCGGCGGACGCGAACGACAGGACGGCGCCCAGCGGCGCGCGCGTGCTCTCGGTGAGCACTACGCCGTTGAGGACGAGCGCGTTGCCTCCCGCCTTGATCACGCTGGGCGTGACCTCGACGAAATACGCGGCGGGGATGGAAGCGGTCATGGATGGCTCCGGGTTGCGTGAAATGCAAAGAGGCCGCGCGCGGCGGGCTCTCGGTGGCGGCGCGGGGCCGCGCGGTGGAGGTGGAACGTCAGGCCGGCGGGAACTCGCGGTCGACGTTGATCAGGCCGACCTCGAGCGAGGCCGCGAAGTCCTGTCCGGTCGTGATGACCGGGTTGCACTGCATGACGAGGTCGACCTGCCAGCACTGCTCGACCTGCTGCTCGCCGTTGAGGAACGGCGCCTGGCGCGGGTCGGAGGCGTAGAGCGGCGCGATCGCAAGGCCGCTGATGGCCAGGCCGTCGACTCCGGCATCGCTGCGCCAGAGCGCCTCTACGATCGTCGCGTTGTCGTAGCTGCTGGGGCCGTGGAAGTCGAGCTGCACGGTGACCTGCTGGGGAACCGTGTCCTGGCGCTGGCCTGCGCCGGCGACGGGATCCGTCAGCCGCCCGTCGGCGTAGGTCGTCCGGTTGGTGGACAGCCGGTGCTTGAAGAAGGCGGTCTGGACGACGAAGTCTCCCGCCATCGGCTCGGGGACGCGGTTGCTCTGGCCGACGATCACATCGACGCCCGCGGGCAGGATCGCCAGCAGGAACGAGCGCAGCGCGGCGAGCGTCAGCTCCTCGGTGATGTCGACGGTCGCGCTCATTGGCCGTTCTGGAGTACCGCGGCGACCTTGGCCCAGCCGGCGGTCTGGAAGAAGTTTTCGAGGACGTGCACGACGAGCCAGACGGTGCCGTCGTCCAGCGTCAGCATGTCGCCGCCGCGGCCGGCCGGGCGCGACACGCCACGCCAGTCGCCTTCGACGTAGATCGCGCAGGCCTCGCCGTTGAGGTTGACGCCCTGGAGCTGCTGCAGATCCTTGTAGGTCAGGGCCTGCTTTTGCACGAGGACGGACACCGAATCGGCGTATGTCGGCGTGCGGCGGCCGGACGGCGCAGACGCGCTGCCCGTCGACGCGCTGTACTGCGCCTGCACCTTCGGGTTCACGGCGCCGATGACGCCGCCGACGAGCGCGCTGAGGTTCATGGGGTCACTCCGCCTCGCCGACCAGGTGCGTCAGCGAGGAGATCATCAGGCCCGTGTCGTGCAGCGGGTCGGTGCGGGTGCTGCCGGCCTCACCGCGCGCCACGCGGGCCGCGGCTTCGGCGACCGCGCGGCGGTTCATGACCAGGCTCGGGTCGTCGTCGCGCATCTTGCGCAGCATCAGCGTCACAGGCGACAGCGGCGCGAAGCTCGCCGTGCCCAGCGTGTGGGCGATGTCGCCGGCAGCCTGCAGGCCGACGCCGTCCAGTACCTGTTCGGCGCTCGCGCGGCCCTTGACGACGGCGCGCATGCCGTCGGCCATCACCTTGACCCAGGCGCCCTTCCGATCGGCGATGGTCGGCCGGATGAACGGACGCGCTTGGATGCCGCCCGCGGAGTAGCCGTTCTCCTGGATCGCGGCGACGTACGCGACGGGCGTGCCGTCCTTGTACTGCGCCGCGGGGAACCAGCCGACCTTCGCGACCCGTTCAGCGAACCCCTCGGGGATCGCCTCCAGGCGCGCGCGGATCTTGTCGAAGTTGAGGCCCTTCACCAGACGCCCCCGGCCTTCCTGTACGACGAGCGCTCGGGCGAGCCGCCGATCAGGAAGCCTCCCGCGGCGCGCATGCTCAGGAGCGCCCACAACTGCAGGCCGTACGGCGTGCTCGCGAGCCAGAACTGCCAGCCGCTGGTCGTGGGCGGCGGCTGCATCTGGACGCTGACGCTGCCCTGCGTCGCGCCGTTGATCGGCGCCACGGACGTCTGGCCAGCCTGCAGCATCGCCGCCGACTGCGCCAGGTGGGCCGTGAGCAGGCTCAGGGCCCGGTCCATCACCGCACCGCGCAGGATGCAGGTGTCGTTCTCGCCGAGGAAGGCCGTCGCGTCCTGGAAGTAGACGGCGAGCTGGTCGGCCGGCACCTGCGCCAGGGCCGGGAACGACTTGCAGAACGCGTCCTGGTCGAAGGTGTGAGCGGCCATGGGCTGCCCTTACATGTTCTTCGCGGCGGGCTTGGCGTCGTCGTCGCCGGCGTTGGCGTAGTCGGCGGGCGTCTTCGGCGCCGAGGGATCGGCGCGGTTCATGTCGGCGGCGACCTTCTCCGCGTCGACGTCCTTGCGCTCCACGCGCATGTGGCCGTTCTTGACGTGCAGCTTGAACACCTCGTTCTTCTGGAGAACCTCGAGGTCGCTGTCGTCGATCTCGGTGCGGACGCCGCTCGGGGTCACGATGCGGTCGTTGGCGACGCCCGAGCCGCCCCTGATGAAGACGACGCGCTCGACGTTCGCGATGGCGCCCTTCTCGACAGGCGGCAGCCAGGCCGTGTAGTGCATGTCGGAGGTGAGCGTGGAATAGATGTAGACCTTGGCCATGTAGCCTCTCCAAATGGGAAGGCCCCGCGGGGCTGCCGCGGGGCCTTCAGTTGTGACGCGGCGGTGTGCCGCGGACAGTTCAGCGATGCGTCAGATGCCCGAGCCGCGCACGATCGCGTAGGGGCGCTTGACCATGACGCCGGCCGTGGCGTTCGAGTAGTCCTCGACGTAGGCCTTCGAGCGCTTCTCGACGCCCAGCACCATGAACTTCGCCGGCACGATCTGCTCGATGACGCGCGAGTTGTCCGAGGCGCCGTCGTCCACCGACTCCGCGTACAGGTAGAACACGTTCGCGCCGCCGTTGGCGCCGTTGAGCTGCGGCGCCGACTCGATGCGCATCTTCGGGTAGTTCTCCGCCACCCACTTGCGCACCGACATGCCGAAGTCGGTCGCCGTGGTCACGGCCTGCGCCACCGCGGTCGGCAGCGCCAGGGTCGTGGCATCGGTCAGCGGGTTGACGGTGTCCTGCGACTGGGTCTGCAGCTTCGTCGCCGCCTGGCGGATGTCGGCGGTGATTTCGAGGAACGTCTTGCTCGCCCAGGTCGGCGACCCGCCGGTACCGTTGGGCACCGTGTAGTACGCCGGCAGGCTCGGGTCGTTCAGGAAGCCGTAGGTGCGGTTGTTGCCCGAGTTGTAGCCGAAGAACCCGACCAGGTTCCGCTGGATCTCGAGGGCGGTCGCCGAGCTGTTGCGCTTCTCGGCCGCCGTGTTGAGGCGGATCCGCGCGGCGCGGCGCTCTTCGAGGACGCCGACCTGCATGCCCTTCTCGAATCGCACGACGGTGCGGCGCTCGAAGTTCGTGTTCCAGCTGGAGAGCGGCACGTTCGTCAGGTCGCCGTACGGGACGGCGGTGCCGACGGGCTCGAGCACGCCCTGGACGACTTCTTCGTCTTCCCAGTCACCGATCGTCGTCATGCCGATCAGCGAGTCGATCTTGCGCGCCGCCGTGATGGTGCGCACGAAGCCCGGCAGCCACGTCTGCAGGAACTGGACCGGCGTGGTGATGGAGGCCGCGGTCAGCAGACCCTGGGCGTCGTCCATCGCGAATTCGTCGAGGGCGATCTCGGCCATGCGGTCGATCTTCCCGCGGGGCAGGCCGATGCCTACAGCAGACAGCGCCAGGTAGTTGGCGACGTCCGACGCCTTCATCTCCAGCCGGCGCGGCATGCCGTCAGGCAGTTGGAAGCTGCGCGGCGAGAGATAGCCGTGCTCTTGGGACTTCATGGTGTTGATCCTCCGATCAGTTGGTCAGGCGGATCGACACGAGGCCGGCCGCGGCGTTGACGACTTCCTCGACGAAGCAGTTCGGCACGTAGGCGTTGCCCGCGCCGGCCGCAGCGCCGGGAGCGACCGCGGCGAGGGCGCCGGTGGTCGTGTTGTAGATGACTTGGTCACCCATGTTGGCGGCCGTCGTCAGCGCGACGACCAGGCCATTGCCCATCAGGACGAAGTCGCCTTCGCTGTTGTCGGGCAGCGTGAGCGTCGGCGACAGCGGCCCCGACGAGCCGCCGGAGCTCGAGTACTCCTTCGGATTGGCCAGGATGCCGGCGAAGATCGACGTGCCGTTGGTGATGGCACCGCCGACGGACGCGACGCCCGTGCCGTTGGCCGCCGTGTAGGCGTAGCCGATGACGTTCGGATTGGCGCCACCCGAGTTGATCGGGCGACGCACGACACGGCGCGGGCCGTCCTTGTTGAACTCGCCCGGAACGCCGAAGGCGTAGGTGATGTTGACGGTGGACTGGAAAGCGGTCATCGCTTACTCCCCCTGCAGGAATCGGGTGACGAAGTCGCCGCCGCCGGAGCTGGAGTCCATGGCGACGGCGGTGGTGGCCTTCTTGGCCGACGGCGCGACCGCGGCGGCGAGGTAGCCGCTCAGCACCGCCGCCTCCTGGCCGGCGGCCGCCTTGATGCCCAGCTTCTTGACGCCGTACGCGGCGACTTCGGCCTCGGTCATCTCGGAGTGGTCGAAGGTGCCGATGTGGGCGGACAGCTCTCGGGCGAGCTTGTCGCGGCGCACGACCTGACCCATGACCGAGCGGAAGACGGCGGCCTCGTCCATCGCGGCGCTGCCCTTGTCGTCGTCGTCCTTCGGGGGCGGCGTGCCGGAGTCGTCGTCCTTGGCGGCGACGGTCTTGGCCTCGTCCTTCTTCTCCTCCTCGGTCTTGCCCGGATCGGCGTCGACCGCGGCGGCCGTGGTGGTGGCCGCGCCCGGATTCGCATGCTCCATGAGCATCTTGATCGCGGGCATGACCTGCTTGAACGCGTCGAGCGCAGCTTCCAGCGTCATGCCGGAGCCGCCCTCGTCCTTCTTCTCGTCAGCCATGGATGGCTCCTTTTCAGAGGTGGTGGGTTGATCGATCGAGTCCAGGACGGCGACGTCCGGGCCCATGCGGCCGCTCTTGACGAGCGCCAGGTGGTTGCCGCGAATCCGCCGCTGGATTGCGTCGTACGGCTGGCCCTTGAACACGCCGGGCGTCCAGTCGTACTTGCAGCGGTAGCCGCAGGACAACTCCCGCTTCCCGGCCTCGATCAGGGTGGCCATGGATTGGGAGAAGAGCTTCACGTTCCCGCGCAGGACGCCGTCGTCCGTGTCCGGGTCGAAATAGACGTCCTCGCCGACGACGCCCTGCACGCCCTTGCGCTCGGCCGGCATCAAGCCGGCCTCTTCGGGGCCCAGCATCACGTGGTTGTCGATCCACGGCAGCAGGCGGAAGCTCGCGATGGCTTCGGGGTCGGAGAGCTCCTCGGCGGGTCGCAGAATCTGGAACAGGCGATCGGGCTCGTCGGGCTTGCCGACCTGCCGGCCGCGGTAGGGGAAGACGCCGACCTTCGACAGCGGGTTGCCCTTGATCTCGAACCAGCCGTTCGTGTCGAAGTCGCGCGCGGACTCGTCCATGGCGACGTCGTCGGGCTCGGCTGGCTCCTCGGGCGCCGGCGCCGCGGCGGCCAGCGCCAGGGCGATCTGGTCGGCCACCATCGGATGCAGCGGCGTCGGCAGATCGTCCGGGCTCGCCCAGCAGTAGCCGAGGTGCTCGTCGTTCAGCACCGGTGCGAAGGCAGGCTCGGTGCACAGGAACAGCGCGAAGCCGTCGCGCTCCTCGAGCGGCGCGACGACGTCCGGACGATGTCCCGTCTCTTCCATCGACTCGCGTGCGGCCGCCTCCAGGCTGCCCTCGCCCTCCTCGATGCCGCCGGCGGGGAAGCCCCAGGTGAGCGGGTGCGCATCGGTCGAAGCGGAGCGCTTGAGCAGCAGCACACGGCCGTCGGCCACGTAGGCGATGCCGGCGGCGGTGGGCGTGATCTTCGATTCTTCGGTCATGGCGTCGCCAATGCAAAAGGCCCGCGCGCGGCGGGCCTTGCTGGTGGTGTCGTCGGAGAGGTCAGTCGGCGTGGAAGCGGACGATCGGCCGCATCTTGCAGCGGCAGCCGATGGCGTCACCCGGCTTGCCGCGCTGACCCGTGCGCTTGTCGATGACGGGCGGATCCTTGAGGCTGTAGACGCTCCCGCTCATCTCGATGTGGTCGATGCGCGGCTCCTTCGAGCCAGCGGTGTGCACCCATTCGTACTCGGGGCAGTCGATGTCCAGCATCCGCTGGGCCGTGATGCCGCTGTACGCCTTGCGCGTCTGATCCATCGCGACCAGGCGCGCGTGGCGGACGTTCTGCCTGTAGGCCTTCTCCAGGAACGGCGTCAGATCCTTGAGGCCCTGCCCGGTGGTGATGGACCGCATCACGGCTCCCTGCACCTTCGTGAGGTAGGTCGTCGGAATGACCTTGATCAGGCCCACCGCCTCGGTCGTGCTCGCGTTGATGATGTCCAGCAGCGCCGGCGACATCGCCTTGGCGTTGAGCTGCACGGACTGGCTGATCTCCCGCAGCGACATGCCCAGTGTCACCGCGCTGTTCTGGATCGTGCGATCCATCATGCGCTTCGTCGCCTTCTTGGCGAGCCGGTTGAACATCGGCTCGTACTTGTCCATCAGCGCGTTGAGCTGGATCCGCGCTTGGCTGCTGATGTTCGAGAAGCCGGCGATCGCGCCCTCGCGCGGCGCGGCGTCGGCCGCGTCATGGGCGGCGTCGGCGAAGACCCGGGCGACCGTCTTCTTCGTCTCGTCGGCCAGCCGCCGGATCATGGCCAGGATCGCCACCTCGAAGTCGCGCTGGATCGCCGCGTTGGGGCTCAGCACGCCCCCGCGCAGCGGCTCATTCGGCCGCGGGATCGTCGCCATCGTCGTCCTCGAGGTCGTCGTCCGGCGCCGGAGCGGTCAGGTCGACACCCGCGTACCCGCTCGCCGGATCAAGCGCGATGCGCTGGCGCTCTTCCTCGCTGCCGATCGCGCCGGAGCTGACCAGCGCCTGGCCGGTCTGCGCCTTCTTGAGGTTGAGCTCGGCCTGTTCGCCGGCCGTCGGGCTGTCGACCGGACGCCACTCGACCGTCGTCTCGATGTCTTTCATCGCGGCGAGCTTCGGCACGACCTCGGAGCGCATGACCAGCAGGTGGTGGCGCTCGACCAGCGGCGTCAGGTCGTGGGCCTGGATGCTCTCCAGCTCCTCGTGGTAGCTGGCCTCCTCGAACTCGCCCGTGGCGTTGAAGCCCTTCGGCGAGGTGCCGAGCAGCTTCGTCGCGGGCACGTTCGCGGCCGCGGCGACGATCTGGTACTGCGTCATGATGACGCTGTCCAGGTCGGCGAGCGACGTGTCGAACTGGGTGAACTCGTCGCCTTCCTTGTCCCCGAGCTTGATCGCGTAGTTGTCGCGGAAGCGGGCCCACGTGCTCATGCGCTCGACGCCTTCGTCGCCCAGCGCCGCGAACTGCGACATGTCCGTGCGCCACACCGTGGTGCGTTTCGTCTGCGCGAGTTGCGGCGCCTCGTTGGCGGTGCGCTCGGCGCCGTAGACGCGCTCCATGATCCGCTGGGGCACCGGCACACCGCCGTACAGGTACTGCGGCTTCAGCAGGTCGGGCACCTCGCTGTTGCGGAAGATCACGAGGTGCGAGCGGTGGTAGCGCTGGCCGTTGATCTGCCACCAGGTGGGCTCGTAGAAGTGCGCCGTGTCCGGCCGCGAGGACGCCGCCTGATCGAGCATCGGCGCCGTCCAGTACGGGTCGACCTGGACGATGCCCTTGTACGAGTCGGGCGTGACGCCGTCCGGGTTGAACGGCTTCTCGTAGTACTCGGTGTCGGTGCTCTCGACCTTGAACAGCGCGATGCGGATGCCGAAGATCCGACCCTTGCGCACGAACTCCTCGAGCTGGGCGTTCAGCTTCACCCGGCGGTCGGCCGCCTTCAGGATCTTGATCGCCTCGGGCGGGATCTCGTCGCCGGACGCGCTCACGATGTCGAAGCCCTGGCGGATCGCGTCGCGCCCGGGCATGCCGCAGGCCTTGTCGATGAGCCAGTGCTGCGCCAGGATCGCGGCGAGCTGATGGCCGATGAACGTCTGCGACGCGTACCAGGCGGCCAGCACTTCCGGAATGTTCTGCGCGGTCGCGGCCAGCTTGAGCGCGATCCCGTCGCCGTTGCCGTCATCGTCCATGGCGCCCTCGGGCCGGAACTTCGGCAAGCCGCGTTGCAGAGCGTCAAGATAATCCGCCACGCGAAGCGCGCCGCCGCGGCGCTCTGCCGCGTGAGTGCTCCAGAACGAGCCGGGCTCGCGCGCGGGCGCCGGCGGCGCGGCAACAGGCTTTCGGCGCAACCAGGAGAACATAGGCTATCCAAAGAAGGAGCGGCGCACGACGATCAGCTCGCCGAATGCGCGCGAGAGCGCGTCGACCTGGTCGTCGAACGATCCGTTCGGGAAGACGCGCAGCTCGGAGATGAAGGCGGCATTCCAGTCGCCGCGCAGCATCGACACATTGCCGACGTTCACCTGCGCCGCGGCCGGCTCGGCCCGGGTGACCTTGTCGCCAGTCTCGGGCGACGTCGAGACCTTGTAGCCCGCGAGCTGGCGCGTCAGGTACAGCACCTGCGTCTTGCCTGCCTGCCCCGGGTCTTGCGGGATGCTCTGCTTCGTGGGGCGCCCGTCGCGCGCCGCCGTGTTCACGATCGCGGCGTCGCGCTGGTCGGGCCCGCAGCGCATGCGGTTGACGTCCGCGATGATGAAGCGGCCGTCCTCGGTGCGACCGAGCCGCAGGCCGACCGTCCAGTCGCCGTCCGTCGTGCTCGCCAAGTCCCAGCCGCGCACCCAGTCGATCCGCCCGGCCGGCAGCGCGTCGATGACGCTGATCTGGTCGGGCTTGAACAGGCCACCATCCAGCGGCGCGGGCCGCTGCCGGTACTGGCCGGCGAACACGTAGGGTGACGCGCTCTCCATGCGGCGCAGCGCCTCGGCATCGTGCTTCTCCGGCCACAGCGGCGTGCCGTCGTCGTTCCAGGCCGAGAGGCAGAGGTGCTCCCACACCTCGCCGTTGCCGCCCGGCGCAATGCCGGGCTGCTCGCCCAGCAGCCAGCCCGCCAGGTCGTCCTGGTGCAGCCGCTGCATGATCACGATGATCGGCGTGTCCGGGCTGTTCTTCCGGCTCTCGAGCGTCGTCTGGAACCAGTCGATCACGCCCTGGCGAATGACGTCGCTGCGCGCCTCGTCAGCCTTGTGCGGGTCGTCGATGACGATCGCCCCGCCGAAGCCCTCCCGGTGCTTGCCCGCGCCGAAGCCGGTGATCGTGCCGCCGGTGCCCGTCGCGTACATGACTCCGCCGGCCGTCGTCTTCCAGTGGTGCGCCGCCTCACCGCTCAGCGCCACGCCCGGAAAGATTTCCCGGTAGGCCTCGTGCTGCACCATGCTGCGGATGCCCGCGCTGTTGTTGACCGCGAGCTGGCTGCTGTAGCTGGTGTGGATGAACTCGGCGTCCGGCACCTGCCCGAAGCACCACGCAATCCAGTTGATCACCGCAAGCTCAGTCTTCGAGTACCGCGGCGGGATGTTGATCACCAGACGCTTGCACTCGCCGCGGTAGACACGCATCAGCGCGTCGCAGATCAGCTTGTGGTGCCGGGCCCGCTGCCACTGGAAGCCCTTGCGCTGCTGGAACATCCAGCGGCTGAAGAAGTAGTGGTCGGCGCGCGCGAGCTCAGCGGCCGCGAACCGCTCCTGCGGCGAGAAGACCCGCACGCATCACACCTCGTCGGCCACCCGCCGCGCGATCTGCTGGAACTCCTCGAGCGTCACGGACGTGGTGGTGCTGGCCTGCTCGATCGGGCCGCCCCCCTTGCCCGTGATCTCGCGGCGGTTCGTGAACGCCCCGCCGACCTCCTTTGCCGCCTGCTCCACGAGCTGCGCGGCGAGAGCGACGTTGCGCTGGTTCTCGGCGAGCGTGGCCAGCCGCTGAAGCGTGCGCAGACGCACCGCCTGATTGGCGATCGGGATCTGCGACGTCTCTTTCAGGAACGCCGCCCTCGTCGACTCGAACAGCGCGACGAGCTTGGCGCTGATCTGCCCGCGGCCGGACACCTTCGACGGGTCGTACTCGGCCACCTGGCGCCGGTGGATCTCGATGCCGAACTCCTCCCGAACCGCGTCGACGATCTGCGAAGGCGTGTCGAAGCAAGCGAGCGCCTGAACGATGAAGAGCTTCTGCGGCTCGGTGAGCTTTGCCATGGTTGTCGGGGCCGGGTTCGGGCTAAGCTGCCCTTAGGAGACACGTGCCGCACGCACCCGCGACCTGCAGGCGGCTGACTTCGGGAGCGCGCCCCGCCGCCTCGACCAGGCGTGCCAGGTTGCCCTCCGGGTTGCCGGTTCCGTACCGGCGGACGACGCCCACGAACTCTTCAACGTCGTGCCCTCGGATCTCTAGGCGCGGGCGCCCTTCCTTCGTGAACAGCGGCTCGCCGAACAGGCCCCGCGCGTGCGCCACGTGGTAGAGCTCGTGCTCTACCAGCGCGCACCACTCAGCGTCGGTGCAATCGGCGGCGTAGCTCGCCGCGAAGGTGATCAGGAACTTGGGTGCGACGCCGAACCAGTCGGCGTATTGCTGCTCGGCGCGCATGCGCTCGAAGCCGCCGGAGCGGAAGCTGACTTCCTCGGCGGTTCCGACTACGGTGCGGCCCTTCTTCGCGAATCCTTGCGGCGCCCACATGACCTGCAGGTCGGCGCCGATCAGGTGGCGGTGCTCCGGGTTGTGGAGCTCGCCTGTCTCCCGCAGGATGTAGCGCTCGATCCACTCGAGCACTTCGGCCGCGGGTTGCATCCGCCCGTCCGCCGGCGGCCGCGGGCGCCGGGGCACGCGCGGCGCGCTGGTGCGGGCCACGGTCAGTCCTCGCAGATCCGCGGCGCCTCGATGCGGATCGGCCGGCGCAGCTTTCCCGTGATCTTCAGCGCCCACCCCGGGTTCTCGCGGCCCGCGGCGGCCAGCACCGTGAAGCACAGGCCGAACATCGCCTCCGACAGCAGGAACAGCGGGATCAGCAGCGGCGAGCGCGGGTCGATCAGCGGGGCCTCGGTGTCCAGGTCGCCCAGGTAGACCGGGCAGACGCCGAACCAGCCCTTGTGCGTCAGCAGGACGCCTTCGACGGGCGCGCGCGGTGTCATTGCCTTACTGCGCGGCGGTGGTCGCCGGGGCCGTGGGTTGCGCGTCGGGCGCGGGCGCGGCGGCCGGCTTGTGCCCGAAGATGTGCTCGCCGAAGGCGCGGAAGAACGAGGCCACCGCCGCCGCGTCGTGCTCCAGCACGTTGGCAAGGCTCGGCTCGACGGACTTCAGCTTCGCCTCGATGGCGTCGGCTTGCGTCCGCAGGCGGTCGACCTCGGCTTGCATCGCCTCGCGAATGGTGGGCATGTCGTTCTCCTGTTGAGTTGAGGGTGCAGGCGCCCGCCGCCAGGCGCCGGAGGAGGCCGGCCGGCACGTTCACTCGCGTCACCTGCTGCCGGCGATCTTTCGCACTCTGGCCGGCTTGTGCGGGCCGCTGCGCTCCGATGTGGCCCATGACCAAGCAGGTCGGCGGGAGTGGCCCGGGTGGCGCTTGACGCGGCGCTTGGCCGCTCCCGCGGCAAGGATCGAGGGGCCGGTGCTGATCTCCGGCTTGCCCCGTTCAGCGTCTACGGGGCGCGATTGAATTTCCGACTCTGGACTTCACTGCGCATCAGCCTGCGCATTCCCTCGCGAAAGCGATCCCCGGCTCACGCTCCCCTTCGGCCTCGCGGCCTCCGCTGCTGCGCGATCGCTTTCGCGAGGAGCCGGCTTCCGCCGGGTCTCGCGGCCCGTCTTCCCGGGCTGTCGTCTCGCCTGACTGTCTCGCCCCTTGCCGTCACTGGCTGACGGGGTTCCAACAACAGTGGCAGCGCGGGTTGCCTGCCGATGTGCGTGAATCCACGCGAGCCCTTTTGCGGCCCTGGCAGGTGCTTCGCGCCGGCTGACCGGCGAAATGGGAATGATCAGTCGGGGGATTCCCCGTCGCGGTGGACGAGCTCGAGCTGGTCGCACTGGCCGTAGTCGACCTTCACGCCCACGAGCGTGGCGGTGATCGGGCCATGGCCGATGCGCTCGCGGTGCACCTGGAAGTGCCCGTCGCTCAGGCACACGGCGTGGGCGTACGGCTGCTCCACCTTGCCGATGTCGCCGGCATCGCGGTACCGCACGATGCCGACGCGGCAGTTGCACGTGGGCGCGCCGGGCGTGATACCCAGCATGACGCCGACGACCACGCCGGGCGTGTTGTAGACCTTGCCTTTGACCAGGTCGCCGACCTTGGCCTCGCGACCGTCCTTGTAGTGCATGCGCGTCTCCTCGCGATGATGGTTGCGGGGGCCGGGCTCGAACCGGCGACCTCCGGGTTATGAGCCCGGCGCGCTACCCACTGCGCTACCCCACGTCTTGATCGTTCAGCCGCTCAGATCGATGGGCACATGCTCCAGCGAGCCTCGATCCTCGGCGCGTCGCGCTTCACCATGCGCTTGACGAAGGCGCTGGCCGCGGTCAGAGCGGCCGACGAGCGCATGTCGACCCGGCCGCCGGCGGCGGGCTCGACGCGGAACGCCGAACGCACGACGCTCACTGCGAACGCGAAGGCATCGCGCGCGGCCGCCACGACGCGCGCGAGGCCGTCGAACGCCGTGGAGGCGACGCTCATCACGACGGCGAGCGCCAGGCTCGGAAGGACTCGGAGGGATCGGATCATCGGAGGCTCACTGGTTGTCGCCGGCGGCTCCCGGCGGGAAGGCCCTGGCCGTAGCGGGCAAGATGTCAGGCCGTGCGGTCGGCGAGGCTCGCGCTGACGTTCACGCCCGCGCCGATCACGCCGGCACCGCTGGTCGTCACGTTGCCGTACATGCCGACGTGGATGTCGCGCGTGTCGTCGTCCACGAGGGCGTCGATGAAGGCGCAGGCGGCGGCGTACGCCTTGTCCTGATCGACCGCGTGCGTCGACTGGTGGCGCACCACCTCCGCGAGCTTGGCGGCGACGGAGTTCTTGGCCTCGGCCTTGTTGGCGGCGCGGATGGTGAAGGAATAGGACATGGATGGGCTCGCAAAGAAGAAGCCCCCGGGGCGTTTCCACCTCGGGGGCAAGCACGTCGCCTTCTCAGACTCTTGGTGTGCCCGGCGCGGACGCACCTGTCCATCGACAGGGCCGTCTGCGGAACGGGCGCCAGGGGCAACCCCCTGGGGACAAATTCAACGCGTGGGCCGAAGCTGACGCGCCGCCGTCTGCAGCGCCCGGACAGGGCTGGCATGCAGCACGACGTGATTGTGCACAGGTCGCATAAGAGCGATATCGAGCTTTGAGTCAGCCGACCGCGCCGCTGCCCGCGGCTTCAGCCCGCAGCAGCATCGCCTTGGCCTCGCGCACCGCACGACGTTGCCGCGCGAGACTCGCCGCCGCCGTGTCGACGAGATCCGAGAGGTCGAGCAGCAGCGCGAATACGAAGGCGCGACCTATCTCATCCTTGCCCACGCTGTACCTCCGGCTGCCCGTGGCCTTGCAGGCGCGGCACCGCTTCTGCGGCTCCCCGCGCTGCAGCGCACCCGTGAACCCGATGCCGCGGCATTCGCGGCATTGCGGAGATAGGAAGACGTCCAGCGCCGCGCCAGCAAGGCGCAGGATCCGCTCGGTCGGGAGGACGAACCTCAGTTCCCGGGCGCGTGCCAGCGCGAAGTGACCCAACATTTCCTTGGTGCGCCGCAGGCTGGGCAGCGTCGCGATGATCATGACGTGGTCGGTCAAGGCCTGCGCCTGGGCGGCGCTGTTGATTGCGCTCGCCCGCTGCTCCGCTGTGGACAGGACGACACCGTCCTCGTCGACGAAGTCCCCCTTCTGCCGCGCGGCGTCGATCTCCGCGGCGCGCAGCCGCGCCTCTGCCGCCCGGTGCTCTCCACGCACCGTGTCGTACTCGACCTGCAGGCGCAGCAGCGCGCCGGCGAGGCAGTTTCCCGCCAGCCCCGCCGCGACCAGCAGGTCGACGTCGCCCGCTGTCTCCCGCACGCGCAGATTGCTCGACTCGATCGCCCCGCTGTAGCGCTCGGCCATCGTCACGGGCTCGTCGTTCGTCGTCCTCATGCCTTCGTTCCCTTCTTCTGCGCGCGCTTGGCGCGATCAATTGCGTTCGCCGTGGGCGCCGGGCCGTCGCACGGCACGCCCATGGCCTTCAAGACCTTGAATCCGTCGTACTCGGCGCGGTCGATCGTCATCACGAACGCCGCGGCGTCGCCGATGGCGATTCCCACCAGGACGACCTCGCTGTAGCTGTCCGAGTCGCTGATGGCGGTGATCCGGTCGCCGCGTGCGTGGGCGGCTGCGACGCGCGCTTGCAGCGCCTGCTCAGGCGTGGGCACCAGTTCGGGCTTCACAGGACGCCCTTCTCGAGCAGGCGGCCCAGGCTGCGGAAGTGGCCCATGCACCACGCCAGGTCGATCTCGTCGCGGGTCAGGTGCGGCGCGGCGATCTGGCCGTCGTAGACCCCATCGCAGGCGGTGCAGGCGATCGCACCGCAGACGTCGAGCGCCTTCGTCGCCATGCCGCGGCCCGCGTCGCCCAGGCGCGCGCCCCAGCGGGCGTGCGACCAGATCGAGAACTCGGGCGCGAACCGGCAGACGCCCGGCAGGCGCACCGTGCAGGGCTCGCCCCTGGCTGCCTCGCGGATGCGCGCGCCCCAGGCCTCGACGGCGCCCGCGACCGGGCGGCG
>DASVLN010000278.1:0-20874 GCA_036384855.1 Burkholderiaceae bacterium
CGCCGCAGCGACGTCGCCGGCGCCCGTGGCCCCGCTGCCGACGGCCGAACTGGCGCCGGAGCATCCGCCCATCACCGCTGCCGCGCCGGCGCCCGTCGAACCCGCGCCGACCGCTGCCCCGGCGTCCCCCGTCGTCGCCACGGAACGTGCGACGCTGACGCTCACCCAGATCAACGAGCGCCTGAACGGCCCGAAGCTGGACGCCGCCTGCCTTGCCAAGCTGGGCGTGCCGCAGGTGGAATCGAAAGGACCCGCCGTCCGCATCGACGCCGAAGACTGGGCGCTCCTGAAGGCTGCGCTGGTCGCCCACATCGAGGCGCTCGCATGAACCGGCGGCACCGCGCGCGGCGCGCCGTCGTCGCGCGCCCGACCTTCAGCCTTCTGGACGAGGCCATGGCGAGCAACACGGAGCCACTCGCCCGCGCGCGCCGCGTCGAGCAGCTCACGCGCATGTGGGAGGGCTTCGACGCTATGTCCACGGCCTCCATGCCCACCACCGACGACTGGCGGGTCTGCAGCGACGCGGTGAACCTGATGGAGAGCCTCGTCGACCTCGGCTACGTCGAGGACGGGTCGAAGCTCCTCGAGGACGCCGTCGCCGCCCTCGCCCGTGCTGGCCAGCGCGCCACCGATGGAAAGGCGCTGCGACTCGACGGCCCCGGCCGCGACGCGGTGCGCGCCGTCCTTCTCGACTACGGCTCGGCGCTGGAGCTTCTGCCCGCGCGCGCCTTCATCCAGTGCCACCGCCGCACCGAGCGGCGCATCCGCGAGATCTTGGCCGGCCGCGGCCAGGCGCACGACATCGAAGTCGTGAGCCTCTGACCACCGAAAGCGACACCATGACCACGACCACGCCGCGGCGCCGCCGCGTCAAGAAGCAACCCGACGCCCGCCCCGGCGTCGACATGCTGGCTTCCCAGCCGCCTACCGCACCGGCGCCCGTGCGCCTGCCCAAGCCCCGCGGGCCGGCCAACATGCCGGGCGAGCCCATCGTGACCGAGCGCACGAAGATCACTCGCTGCCCGTCGCCCAGCCTCGGCCTGCACACCAACACGCACGCCGAAGCCTGACTGAGGGCCCGACGCCCTCATGCGCTATTCCCAGGACAAGGACATCGCGAAGTCGGTCGCCGAGCTGCTCCGCGAGGGCTGGACGTACACGCGGGGCAACCGCCATCCGCGCGTCGTCGCGCCGAACGGCAAGTTCGTGTCGTTCAGCGTCACGCCCTCGTGCCCGCATGCCGCAGCCCGCTTCCAGCGCGATGTCCAAACCATCAAGGCCACCCTGTGATCGTCATCGAACAACCAAAGGTCGAAGAAGTCCGTGACGCCGCCGGCGACATCGAAAGGCGCCTGACGCATCCCGCGTTCGCGCTGATTCGCGCCACGCGCATGACCGGCCACTGCGCCCTGTACGGCACGGACTTCATCCACAACAACCTCGTCAAGATCGCGATCGGCCGAAGCGCGCTGCATCGGTCGACGTCCCATGACTGGCCCGCGCCGGGCGCCGAGCTGGTCGAAGTCGCGATGAGCGAAGCGCAGTGGGCGCGGTTGATCTCGTCCACCGGCGGAGTCGACGCGGAGACGCCCTGCACGCTGGTCAAGCTCGGTACCGACACCGTTCCGGGACTCCCGCCACCAGAGTCGCGTGCCGACGAATTCGCTGACGAGCTGCGAAACACGCAGTCCCGGGCTATCAGTTCCCTCGGCGACTTGCGCGCTGCGATCGATGGGCTTGGCCTCTCCAAGCGCTCGGCCGCAAGCCTCGCGGCGATGGTCGACAACGCGCTGACGCAGATCACCGAGAACAGCGAGCATGTGGTGCGCCAGTTCGGCAAGCACGCCGAGCACCTCGTCGAGGAGGTCAAGACCGAGGTCAGCGCCTGGATGCAGACCATGATCGCCAGCGCCCAGGCCGCGGCCCGCCTGGGCGACCGGTCGGCGCCGCCGCTGCCGCCGCTCGAGCTGAACGGCAACGGGAACGGCAAGTGACCGCGGCCGCCGAATCCAGCTGTCGCGCCTGCGGCCACGCGCCAATCGACGGCTGCTCGCGCGTCGAGTGCCCCGAGAGGAAGGCCTGGAGCGCCGGCGCGCTCGACGACCTGGCGCCCGCCGCGCACTCGGGCGTCTTCAGCACCAACGGCCAGGACGGCCACGTGCAGGTCGGCACGGCCGGCTGCTTCCGCCGCGTGAAACACCGCGGCGCGGAATGAACAGGAGGACAACCATGTCCATCAACATCGAGAAGTTCGCCGGCGTCGACGACTTCCGCACCTACATCAACCGGCCGTGGCGCCGAGACAGCAAGCTGTACGCGACGAACGGTCACTTCATGATCGAGATCGACGACGACGGCCGCGACGCCGCGCCGTTCGAGAAGCAGCCGGACTGCGTCGGGCTCTTCGCCAAGTACACGCCGGGCGATTTCATGCCGATTCCGCCGCTGGCCGCACCGGTTCACTGCCAGTGGTGCAAGGGCCGCGGCGCCTGCTATCGCAAAGCGTGCCCGGACTGCGACGGCCAGGGCGAGTTCGCCCACGGCATGTACGACTACGACTGCAAGCGCTGCGAAGGCGACGGGTACTTCCTGTTCCCGACCGCCCCGCCGGGCGAGAAGGAGACGCGCTGCTCCGCCTGCTACGGCCTCGGTGAAGAGGTGCGCAAGGATCAAGGAACGCCGGTCGGAGAACTTCTCGTCGCCACGCGCCTGCTGCGCGTGCTCACCGAGCTCCCCGGCATCGAGGTCGCCGTCTGCAAGGCTCCTGAAGCGCTCTGGTTCCGATTCACCGGCGGCCGCGGGCTGGTGATGCCGATGCGGAAGGGCTGAGCGATGTCGACTCCCCCGAAAGACTTCGGCCCGCTCAGCAACGGCGACCTGACCCGCATTGCGGAGTCCGTCGGCATGGTCAGGAGCTTCGATGGCGTCCTGATGCGCAGCATCGGCCACGCCGGCGGCATGACGGCGGAGCACGGCTTCGCATTCGCACGCGCCGCGATCTCGGAAGATCGCGCCCGCCAAGCGGCGGCGGCGCCGAAGCCGGCGGGCGCCCTCGACGAGAACATCGCTCTCCGCGAGATGGCCAAGCACGCGCACCGCGCGCTGAACGCCGCGGCCGCAATCCTGGCCACCATCGACGAAGAGGAGCTGGGCGACCAGCGTGTCGCCGACGTGGAGAAGCGCTGCACGCAGATCGCCTGCAGCCTGTTCTCGCTGCTGCGCGGGAACGAGGTCGACCGCTACGAGTCGTCTCCGCTGGAAACTGCAGCGCTTCCCTTGGCAGGGACGAGAGGTGCCGCATGAAGCTCGCCGACCGTTTCATAGCGCGCGTGACGCGCCGGCCGCCCGACTTCGTGATCGGTGGCGCCGCGCGCCCCTACCTGCGCCGCTGGTGGGTGATCCCGCGGAACCGGCTGTTCAACGTCTACTTGCACCAGTTCCTCCGCAGCGACGACGACCGCGCGCTCCACGACCATCCGTGGGCCAATGCGTCGATCCTGCTGCGCGGGCGGTATGTCGAGCACACGATCTCCGCCGGCGGCATCGAGCATCGACGCGAACTGCGCGCCGGCGACTTCCGCCTACGGCCGTCCGGCCGCTTCGCGCACCGCGTCGAGCTGGTCGATGGGCCGTGCTGGACGCTGTTCCTCACCGGGCCGCGCTACCGTGAATGGGGCTTCCATTGCCCCCGCGCCGGCTGGATTCACTGGGAGAAATTCACCGCGGCCGACGACGTCGGCGCCGTCGGGAGGGGATGCGACCAATGACGAAACGTTCTGCTACCGCCATGACCGAACCGAGCGCCGGCCCAGCTTCCCATGCACCGAGCGAGCTGAGGCCCTTGGTCGTCCCGCTCGAGTGGATCAAGCTCGACCGCTACTGCGAGCTCACCGGCGATACGCCGGGCGCCGTCCACGCACGCCGCCGAAAGCGACAATGGTCGAACGGCGTGGAGTGCATCGTCGGCCCGGATGGCAATCTCTGGATCAATCCGGCAGCGTTCAACGCCTGGGTGCGCCGCGAGAAGGCGCCGGAGACGACGTGACCGCGCCGAAGAAGCTGAAGGAGATCACGCTGCCCCGCGGCGTGAAGATCCGCGAGTTCGCCACCGAGCGGCGCCTGCAGGTGGCCTTCAGCTACCGCGGCGAGGAATGCCGAGAGCTCCTGCCGCCACAGCCCATCACACAGACCACCGCCAACCTGGCTGGCGGCCTGCGCCAGGAGATCCAGCGCAAGATCGTCGAAGGGTCGTTCCATTACGCCGACTACTTCCCGGGCAGCGCCCGCGCCGCGCGGTTCAGCGCGGGCACATCTCGCGCGCTCATCACGGACAAGCTCGAGGCCCAGCGCGAGATCTACCGCCGGCAGGTGAAGGAAGGCCGGATGTCGCCGAGCACCCTGCACGGCTACGAGAAGGCGATCGACTCGGCGAAGTACAGGTACTGGGAGGGAAAGACGCTCGCTGACGCCACGCCCGCGGCGCTGCGCGAGTGGATCGGCGGCTTCGGCGTCACGGCCAAGTTCGCGCGCAACCTGCTCATCCCGATGCGCAGCCTGATGGAGGACGCGCTGAACGACGACCTGATCGACGAAGACCCGTTCAACCGGATCGCCCTGAACAAGCTGCTGCGGCAGACCGCGGCCGACAGCGACTACCACGTCGACCCATACAGCGCCGACGAACGAGCAGCGCTCCTGGCAGCGGCCCGAGCCGATGAGCGCCCTCTCGTGGCATTTTGGTTCGAGACCGGGCTGCGGCCCGGCGAGCTCTTCGCCCTCCGGAAGACGAGGATCCTGCGAGAACGAACGGTCGCCCGCGTCGACACGAACTGGGTGCAGAACACGGAGAAGGCGCCGAAGACCGCCGCCGGGAACCGCGCCGTCGACCTGAGCTCGGCCGCCCTGGGCGCGGTCGAGGCCCAGCTCGAGATCACGCCGCAGGCCATCGAGCACCTCTTCATCAACCCGACGACCGGCCGGCCGTGGGAGAACGACACGCAGCTCCGCAAGAGCCTGTGGATCCCGCTCAACGAACGCGCGAAGGTGCGCTACCGCAACCCCTACCAGGCTCGGCACACCTTCGCCAGCACGCGGCTCACAGCCGGGCACAATCCCTGGTACGTCGCGCAGCAGCTCGGACATGCGAACGTCCAGATGGTGTTCCAGGTCTACGGCAAGTTCATCTCGGACGACTACCAGCCGCCCAAGGCCGCCGCCAAAGGCGACGGGCGCTGAATCGCACGCGATTCGCACGTAGCGGGCTGCGAGTCGCACCAGGACTCAAAATCACGCGGGTTCAATTCCCCCCGGCTCCACCACCTACCTGCCCAGCGACCTCCGCTGGCGTCCAAAGACCCAAGGCGAATCGACGGCTTGGGTCTTTTTGCTTGTCCGCCAGGCGTGGCTAACGCCCCGCCATCCTGCAGCGCTGCCGCTGCTCGCCGAGCCCGGCGATGCCAAGGCGGACGACGTCGCCGGGCGCCAGGTAGGTCGGCGGATTCTGGCCCAGGCCGACGCCGGGGGGCGTGCCGGTCGAGATGATGTCGCCCGGCTGCAGGCTCATGAACCGGCTCAGGTAGCTGACGATGTGCGCGACACCGAACACCATGGTGCGGGTGTTGCCGCTCTGGTAGCGCCGCCCGTTGACCTCGAGCCAGAGGTCGAGCGCCTGCGGGTCGGGGATCTCGTCGGCGGTCACCAGCCAGGGGCCGATCGGTCCGAAGGTGTCGCAGCCCTTGCCCTTGTCCCACTGGCCGCCGCGTTCGAGCTGGTATTCCCGCTCCGAAACGTCGTTGACCACGCAGTAGCCGGCCACGTGGCGCATGGCGTCGCGCTCGTCGATGGCCCGGCCGCCCTCGCCGATCACCACGCCGAGTTCGACCTCCCAGTCGGTCTTGGTCGATCCCGGCGGAATCTCGACATCGTCGTCCGGCCCCGTGATGGCGCTCGTCCACTTGCCGAACACCACGGGCTCGGTCGGGATCGGCATGCCCGATTCCGCTGCGTGGTCGGCGTAGTTCAGGCCGATGCAGATGAACTTGCCGACGCCTGCCACGCAGGGGCCCAGCCGCAGGTCGTCCTGGGGACGGCCGCTGACGAGCGGCAGCGACGACGGATCGAGCGCGCGCAGCCGGTCGAGTCCCGCGGGCGTCAGGACGTCGCCGCGGAGATCGGGCACGACCGCGCCGAGGTCGCGGACGCGGCCCTGGGCGTCGAGCAGGCCGGGGCGCTCGTTGCCGCGGGTCCCATATCGAAGCAATCTCATTGGCGGCTCCTGCCGGTCAGATGGTGACGCCGCCGTCGACCGACAGGGCCTGGCCCGTCACGAAGCGCGATTCGTCGCTGGCCAGGTAGACCAGCAGCGGTGTGATGTCGTCGACCTCCGCGAGGCGGCCCATGGGCTGGCGGGCGATGAAGTCGCGCTCGGCCTGCGCCGGATCGGCCGCCGCCGCGATGCGGCCGCGCAGCGAGGGCGTGTCGACGGTGCCGGGGCACACGGCGTTGCAGCGAATGCCCTGGCGGACGAAGTCGGCCGCGATGGACTTCGTCAGCCCGATCACTGCGGCCTTGCTCGCCCCGTAGACGCAGCGGTTGGCGAACCCCTTGATGCTCGAGGCCATCGAGGACATGTTGATGACGCTGCCGCCGCCCGCCGCCAGCATGCCGGGCAAGGCCGCGCGCGTGACCCGGTGCATGCTGGCGACGTTGAGGTCCATGCTGCGCGCCCAGGCGTCGTCGTCGCACTCGAGCAGCGAGCCGTGGTGCACGATGCCCGCGCAGTTGAAGAGGACGTCGATGCGCCCTGCCCCGGCGACCGCGGCGTTGACGGCGGCGGTGTCGCGCACGTCCAGCACCCGCGTGCGGATGAGCCCGTGTCCGAGCGTGGCGAGCGACTCGGGCGCGATGTCGGTCGCCCAGACGGTGGCGCCTTCGGCGGCGAACGCGAGCGCCGCCGCGCGCCCGATGCCGTTGCCGGCGGCGGTGACGAAGGCGGTCCTGCCCTGCAATCTCTGGCTCATGACTTTCCTTTCGGAGGCGCTGCCGGAGGCCGCGCTCATTTGCCCGGCTCGTCGGTCGCCGTGCCGCCCACCCACCGCGCCTGCGACGCCCGCAGGTGCATGCCCATCGCGGCGGCGGCGGCCTGGGGATCGCGCGCATCGAGCGCTTCGTAGATGCGTTCGTGCTCGGCCAGCGCCTCGCTCCACGTCGCGACGTTCTCGGAGCGGACGCTCAGCCGGGAGGCGATCGGCCCGTGCCGTTCGTCGAACAGCTCGCCCACCAGGCGCACCAGCACCGAGTTGCCGCCCATCTCGGCGATGGCGACATGGAAGCGGCGATCGTTTTCCAGCGGCCCGCGCCCGCGCGCATGGTCGTCGCGCATCGCGTCGAGGATGCCGCGGATGCGCTCCATGCCCGGGCGGGTGACGCGCGCGGCGGCCAGGACGATCACCGCCGACTCGACGGCGGCGCGCGCGTGCATCAGCTCGGACGGGCTTTCGCCGAGCGCGGGCGTGTGGTCGGCGCGTCGCGCCGGTGCGCAGACGTAGACGCCGGAGCCCATGCGAATCTCGACCCGGCCGTCGATCTCGAGCGCGATCAACGCCTCCCGCAGCGAGGGCCGCGACACGCCCAGCTGCAGCGCCAGCTCGCGCTCCGGAGGCAGGCGGCTGCCGACCGCGTAGGCGCCATCCGCGATGACCGCCCGGATCTGGTCGGCGACCTGCTGGTACAGCCGGCGGGTATCGCTCTGCCTGACAGGGGGCATGTGAACTCCAGAAGCAATTGGCCAGACCAGACGAGAAAGCGCGGATCGGGGCCAGCGAGCGCGCGAGAGGCTCGACTGTACCGGGATCGTCACTGCGAGGGATTCGGGTTTGTATTGGCCTGACCAGATGCAAATTAGTGGCACAGTGGCCTGACAGCATTGGTCTGTCCAATTTGCCGAGCTTCGCGGTTCCCTCCTGTCGCCATGACTTGTCCCGCCCGCCCTTCTCCGACTCGCCGCATCTCCTGCCGGAGGTCCGTCGCATGAGCGATGCCGCGTCCGCCCCACTGCTGGAGCTGGACGGCGTCTGCAAGCGCTTCCTGGGCGTCGTCGCGCTGGAAGGCGTCAGCTTCGACCTGCGGCCCGGCGAAGTGCACGCGGTCTGCGGCGAGAACGGCGCGGGCAAGTCGACGCTGATGAAGGTGATCAGCGGCGAGTACCAGGCCGACGGCGGCACGATCCGGTACCGCGGCCGCGAAGTGCGCTTCCCGTCGCCGCTCGCCGCGCAGCGCCAGGGCATCGTGATGATCCACCAGGAGCTGAACCTGGTGCCTCACCTGTCGGTGGCCGAGAACATCTACCTGGCGCGCGAGCCGCGCCGCGGATGGTTCGTCGATCGGGCGCGCCTGCGCGCGGATGCCCAGGCCAACCTCGACCGGCTGGGCGGCGGGATCTCTCCGGACGCCACCGTCCTCAGCCTGCCGGTCGCGCAGCAGCAGATGGTGGAGATCGCCAAGGCGCTGTCGATGCGCGCGTCGGTGCTCATCATGGACGAACCGACCTCGTCGCTCACCGAGACGGAGACCACGCGGCTTTTCAAGGTCATCCATGAGCTCAAGCGCGCGGGGGTGGCCATCGTCTACATCTCGCACCGACTCGAGGAGATGGCCGAGATCGTGGACCGGGTGACCGTGCTGCGCGACGGCCGCTACATCTCGACGATGCCCTTCGCCGGGACGAGCGTGGACGACATTGTGGCGCGCATGGTCGGCCGCGCGCTCGACGACAAGTTCCCGCCGCCCACGCGGCAGCCCGCCGACGAGGTGCTGCTGTCGGTGCAGGAGCTTCGGCGCGAGGGACGCTTCGGGCCGGTCAGCTTCGAGCTGCGGCGGGGCGAGATCCTGGGCTTCGCGGGACTGATCGGCGCCGGGCGCACCGAGGTGGCGCGCGCCGTCTTCGGTGCCGATCCGGTCGACGGCGGCAGCGTCAGGCTGAACGGTCGCGCGCTCGCGATCCGCTCGCCGATCGACGCCATCCGCCACGGCATCGCCTACCTGTCGGAAGACCGCAAGGCGCACGGCCTGGCCGTGAAGATGACGCTGGCGCACAACGTCACCCTGGCCAACATGCATGCGGTCTCGGGACGGCGCGGATTCATCCGCTTCGCGCAGGAGATCGCCGTCGCGCGCCGCTACATCGACGCGCTGGGCATCCGCACGCCCGGGCCGCGGCAGGTCGCGCGGCTGCTGTCGGGCGGCAACCAGCAGAAGGTGGTGATCGCCAAGTGGCTGTTCCGGCAGTCGCAGGTCATCTTCTTCGACGAGCCGACGCGCGGCATCGACGTCGGGGCCAAGTACGCGATCTACGAGCTGATGGACAGGCTCGCCGCGCAGGGGGTGGGCGTCGTCTTGATCAGCTCGGAGCTGCCCGAGATCCTCGGCCTCACCGACCGGGTGGCCGTGTTCCACGAGGGACGGCTCGCCAGCGTGCTCGAGACGGGCCGCACGACCCAGGAAGAAATCATGCGCCACGCCTCCGGATCCGGCGCCGCCGGCCGTGCGTCCACGGTCCCGCCGGACCTCGACCTGAACCTCGTCGCCCCATGAACGATCGCCAGAAAGACCTCGTCCAGAAGTTCGCCGCGCTCGCCGGCCTGCTGGTGCTCGCCACCGTCTTCTCGCTGACCAGCCGCGCCTTCCTCACCGTCGACAACGGCATGACGGTCGCGCTGCAGGTCACGTCGATCGCCTACCTGGGCATCGGCGCCACGTTCGTCATCATCACCGGCGGCATCGACCTGTCCGTGGGCTCGGTGCTCGCCCTGTCCGGCATCGTCGCCGCGCTGTGCGTGAAGTCGGGCATGCCGGTGGCGCTGGGCATGTCGGCGGGCGTCCTCGCCGGCACGCTGTGCGGAGCGATCAACGGCCTGCTGGTCACGCGCCTGAAGCTGCCGCCGTTCATCGCCACGCTCGGGATGATGCTGGTCGCCCGCGGCGTCGCGCTGCAGGTCACCGGCGCGCGCGCGATCTCGGGGCTGGGCGACGCGTTCGGCGAACTCGGCAACGGCTCGCTGGGCCGGGTCGTCCGGGTGGACGCGAGCGGCTTTCCCGACATCGTCTTTCCCGGCATACCGTACCCCGTACTCATGATGGTGGTGCTCGCGGTGGTCGCGTCGGTCGTGCTGACGCGCACGACCCTCGGCCGCCATGTCTACGCCGTCGGCTCCAACGCGGAGGCGGCGCGTCTGTCGGGGGTCAACGTCTCGGGCGTCGTGCTGTTCACCTACGTCGTCTCCGGCGCGCTTGCCGGCCTGGCGGGCTGCGTCCTGATGTCGCGGCTGGTCACCGGCCAGCCCAACGAAGGCGTGATGTACGAGCTGGACGCGATCGCGGCCTCGGTGATCGGCGGTACCTCGCTGATCGGCGGCGTCGGCACGATCTCGGGCACCGCGATCGGCTCGTTCGTGATCGGCATCCTGCGCAACGGCCTGAACATGAACGGTGTCTCCGCCTTCACGCAGCAGATCGTCATCGGCCTGGTCATCCTGCTCACCGTGTGGGTCGACCAGATGCGCAACCGCCGATGAGCCCGGCCGGCCCGGCGCAGGGCCGGCCCTTTCCACACCAAGAACCCACTGGAGACAAGACATGAGCAAGATGCTTCCCCGATTGGTGCTCCTCACCAGCCTCGCGATGGCCGCAGCGACTGCGTGCGCCGGCGAGATCGCCGTGATCGTGAAGACCACCAACTCCACCTACTGGCAGAACGTCAACAAGGGCGCCAGCGCCGCCATCAAGGAGATCCCGGGCCGCACCATGACCTTCTCGGGGCCGGCCTCGGAGTCGGCCATTGCCGACGAGGTGAACCTTGTCGAGAACGCGGTGAACCGCCACGTGGACGCGATCGTGCTCGCCGCCTCCGATCCCGACGCGCTGGTGCCGGCGATCAAGAAGGCCTGGGAAGCGCGGATCCCCGTCGTGCTGATCGACTCGATGGTGTCCGACGCCGGCAAGCCGTACTACCAGTCCTTCCTCTCGACCGACAACAAGCTGGCGGGCGAGCTGTGCGCGAAGCAGCTGATCGCCGATGTCGGGACGACCGGCAAGATCGCGATCATGTCCTACGTCGCCGGGGCCGGCTCCGAGGTGGGACGCGTCGGCGGCTTCAAGGACTACATCGCGGCGCACTCGAAGCTGCAGATCGTCGGGCCGTTCTATTCGCAGTCGCAGATGGCCACGGCCCTCAACCAGACGACCGACGTGCTCGCGTCCAACCCGGACCTGAAGGGCATCTTCGGCGCCAACGAGCCGACCGCGGTCGGCATGGGGCGGGCGCTCGTCCAGTCGGGCAAGGCGGGCAAGGTCGTGGCCGTCGGCTTCGACGGCAACGAGGACCTGCAGAAGTTCGTGCGCGACGGCACGCTGGCCGCGACGGCGGTGCAGGGTTCATACCAGATGGGGTATCTCGGCGTGAAGACGGTCGCGGAGGTGCTGCAGGGCAAGAAGGTGCCCAAGATGCTGGACACCGGCGTGGTCATGGTCACCAAGACCAACATCGACACGCCCCAGGCGAAGAACGTCCTGTACTGATCGGCGCGCACGCCAGAACGCGGCTGCACATGAAAGTCACCGACCGCCGAACCTTCGCCGACGGACGCCTCGAGGTGACCGTCTTCGGCCTGGGCTGCGCCGCGCTCGCGGGGCTGTTCGAGGCAGTCCCCGAACCGGAAGCCCGGGCGACGCTGGACGCCGCCTGGGACGCCGGCCTGCGCTACTTCGACACGGCGCCGTTCTACGGCTACACGCGCGGCGAGCGGCGCGTGGGCGCGGCGCTGGTGCGGCGGCCGCGCGGCGAATTGGTCCTCAGCACCAAGGTCGGGCGCCTGATGGAACCCGACGATGGCGTGGCCGCCGGCAGCGACGGCTGGGCGGATCCCCTGCCCTGGCGCCCGCGCTTCGACTACACCTACGACGGCGTGATGCGCTCGCTCGAGCAGAGCCTGCACCGGCTCGGCCTGGAACGGGTCGACATCCTGCTGGTGCACGACATCGGCCGTCTCACGCACGGCGAGCGCCACGACCTCCACTGGGCGCAGCTCACCCGCGGCGGAGGCTTGCGCGCGCTCGAGGAGCTGCGCCGCGACGGCCGCATCGCGGCGTTCGGGCTGGGCGTCAACGAATTCGACGTGGTGCGCGACGCGATGCAGGAGGCCCGCCTGGACTGCACGCTGCTGGCCGGCCGCCACACGCTGCTCGAACAGCGTGCGCTGGATTTCCTCGACGCCTGCGCGCGCGACGGCAACGCCATCATCATCGGCGGCCCGTTCAACTCGGGCGTGCTGGCGGGCGATCCGAAGTTCGACTACGGCGCCGCGCCGCCCGACGTCGTGCGGCGGGCGCAGGCGCTCGCCGACGCCTGCGCGGAATTCGACGTGCCCCTGCAGGCCGCGGCACTGCAATTCCCGACCGCGCATCCGGCGGTCGTCTCGTGCGTGGCCGGCGCGCGCACGGCCGCGCAGCTGCGGCAGAACGTGCGCTGGTTCGAGCAGGAGATCCCGCCCGCGCTGTGGGCGGCACTGCGCACGCGCGGCCTGCTCGACGAGCGAGCACCGTGTCCGGGCGACCCGGGGGCACGATCATGATGCGGATCGACGCGCACCAGCACTTCTGGCGCCTGGCCGACCGCGCCGGACAGTGGCCGCCCGCGGAACTGGTCGCGATCCATCGCGACTTCCTCCCCGCGGATCTCGCCGTGTCGCTGCGCGATGCGCAGGTCGATGGCACCGTGCTCGTCCAGTCGCTGCCGAGCGAGGACGACACGCGCTTCCTGCTCGCGCTGGCGGACGCCCATCCGTTCGTGCGCGGCGTCGTCGGATGGACGGACCTGAAGGCGCCCGACGCCGTGCAACGCATCGAGGCGCTGGCGCGCCATCCGCGGCTCAGGGGCTTGCGGCCGATGCTGCAGGACCTGCCCGACGACGACTGGATCGCCGATCCCGCGCTCGCGCCCGCCATCGACGCGATGTGCCGGCTCGGCCTGGTGTTCGACGCCCTCGTGCAGCCGCGCCACCTGCGCTTCCTGCACGCGTTCGCGCGGCGCTTCCCGGCGCTCGCCATCGTCATCGACCATGCCGCCAAGCCGTTCATCGCGCGCGGGGAACTCCAGCCCTGGCGCGACGACATGGCCGCGCTCGCGGCGCTGCCCAACGTCGCCTGCAAGCTCTCGGGCCTGCTCACCGAAGCCGGCGCCGACACGCACGCCGAGGCGCTGCGGCCCTACGTGCAGGCCGCGTGGGACCTGTTCGGCCCGTCGCGGCTGCTCTGGGGCAGCGACTGGCCGGTGCTGCGGCTGGCCGCCGACTACGACGGCTGGCTCGCGATGAGCGAGCACCTGCTCGCCACGCTGCGCGAGCCCGCCGACGCCCGCGCGCGGGCCGCGATCTTCGGCGGCAACGCGATGCGTCTCTACCGACTGGCACCACCCGCCCCGGTGGCGACCGGCCGGCCTCCCGCCTCCCTCATCGACTGAACCCATGCTCACCGTCATCTGCGATACGCCCGGCACCCTGCTGGCCCGGAGTCGCCCGGTTCCCGAACGCCGGGCCGGCGAAGTGCTGCTGCGCGTCAAGCGCGTCGGCGTCTGCGGCACCGACCTGCACATCTTCACGGGCAACCAGCCCTATCTGTCCTACCCGCGCGTGATGGGCCACGAGCTGTCCGGGATCGTGGAGGAGGCCGACGCCGACAGCGGCCTCGCGCCCGGCGACGCCGCCTACGTGATGCCGTACCTGTCGTGCGGCCGCTGCATCGCCTGCCGGCAAGGCAAGACCAACTGCTGCGTCGCGATCGAGGTGCTGGGCGTGCATCGGGACGGCGCCTTCACCGAGTACCTGGCCCTGCCCGCGCGCTTCGTGCACCGGGCCGATGGCGTCACGCTGGACCAGGCCGCGATGGTCGAGTTCCTCGCCATCGGCGCGCACGCCGTGCGACGCGGCGACGTGCGGGCCGGCGAGCGCGTGCTGGTCGCCGGCGCCGGCCCCATCGGCCTGGCCACGATGCTCTTCGCGCGCCTGCGCGGGGCGACGGTGGTGGCGCTCGACGGTCGCCGCGACCGCCTCGACTTCGCGCTCGCCCACGTCGGCGCGGCCGGCGCCGTGGCGGTCGGCGAGGACGACGAGGCCGAGCTCGCGCGGCTCAGCGACGGCGAGCACTACGACGTCGTGTTCGACGCCACCGGCAACGCCGCGGCGATGGAGCGCGGGTTCCGCTTCATCGCGCACGGCGGACGCTATGTCCTCGTGTCGATCGTGCAGGGCCGGATCGGCTTCTCGGATCCGGAATTCCACAAGCGCGAGGCGACCCTCCTGAGCAGCCGCAACGCGACCGACGAGGACTTCGCGACGGTGCTGGAGGCGATGCGCGCCGGGCGCGTCCCCGACGCGGCGCTCGCCACCCACCGCCTGCGCCTGGCCGACGTGCCGGCGACCTTCGCCGGCCTGCTCGATCCGGCCGCCGGCGTGATCAAGGCGATCGTGGAATGCTGAGGCGCCCATGAAGCCGGGAAACCCGATCCTGCAGTTCGGCACGGGGCGCTTCCTGCAGGCCCACGTCGGCCTGTTCGTCTCCGAAGCGCTCGCGCGGGGCGACGCGCTGGGCGGCATCACGGTGGTCCAGACGACGGGCAGCCCCGCCAGCACCGCGCGCACGGCCGCGATGGCCGCGGGTGAGGGCTACGAAGTCCGCATCCGCGGCCTGGTCGACGGGCGCGCGGTGGAATCCAGCCAGCGCTGCCGCGCGGTGCGCACCGCGCTGGTCGCGAGCGCGCACTGGGCAGCGATCCGCGAGGATGTCGCCGACGGCACGGTGCAGGTCATCGTGTCCAAAACGGGCGACGACGGCTGGCGGCCCGATCCGGCCGACGGGCCCGCGCTCCTGGACACGGCGGCCGCCGCGCCGCGCGCCTTCCCGGCCAAGCTGCTCGTGCTGCTGCACGCGCGCTGGACGCGCCGTCCCGCGGCCGCACTCACCATCCTGCCGTGCGAGCTCGTCGCGCGCAACGGCCACGCGCTGCGCGACCTCGTCATCGCCCAGGCGCGCGAATGGGGCCTGCCGCCGGCGTTCGCCGACCACCTGCGCCACGGCGTGACATGGGCGAACTCGCTGGTCGATCGCATCGTCAGCGAGGCGCTGGAGCCGGTGGGCGCCGTCGCCGAGCCGTACGCGCTGTGGGCGGTGGAACGCCAGCAGGGCCTGGTGCTGCCATGCGCGCACCCCGCCATCGTCCTGACCGATGACCTGGGCCGGCACGAGCGGCTGAAGCTGCACCTGCTCAACCTGGGGCACACGGTCCTCGCCGAGCGCTGGCTGCGCACCGAGCGCGGGAGCGAGAGGACGGTCTTGCAGGCGATGGCAGAGCCGGGCTACCGAGGTGCGCTGGAATCGGTGTGGCGCGACGAGGTGCTGCCGGTGTTCGACGCCTGGGGCCTGGCCTCGGAAGCCGCCGCCTACGTGCGCTCCGTGCGCGACCGGCTGCTCAATCCCTACCTGGCCCATCGGCTCGCCGACATCGCGCAGAACCATGCGCAGAAGAAGGCGCGGCGGCTCGAACCCGTGGTCGAGGCCGCCCGCGTCGCCCTGCCGCTGCTGCCGCAGCCCGCGCTGCGCGCCGCGCTCGCGGCCGACTGACCCCAAAGGAGACCTTCGATGCAACGCATGGGCATGGTCATCGGCATCGTGCCGGACCGCATCGGCGAATACCGCCGGCTGCATGAAGCCGTGTGGCCGGCGGTGCTCGAGCGCCTGCGGGCGTCCCACATCCGCAACTACACCATCTTCCTGCGCGAGCCGGAAAACCTGCTGTTCGCCTGCTGGGACTACCACGGCGCCGATTTCGCCGCGGACATGGCCGCGATCGCCGCCGATCCCGCGACGCGACGCTGGTGGACCTTCACCGACCCGTGCCAGCAGCCCCTGCCGACGCGGACGCCCGGCGAGCATTGGGCAGCGATGGAGCGCGTCTTCCACCTCGATTGACCCCGCGCCCGCGCGCGACGGCGACACACCATGACCTCCGCACCTGCCCTGCTCCTGCTCCATCCCTCCGACAGCGTCGCGGTCGCGCGCCTGGCCCTGCCGGCCGGCGCGTCGCCCGCGCTGCCGGACGGTCGCACCGTGACCGCGTCGCAAGCGATCCCGGCCGGCCACAAGATCGCCGTGAAGGACATCGCGCCCGGCGACACCGTGCGCAAGTACGGCCAGTCGATCGGCGTGGCCACGCGCGCCATCGCCGCCGGCGAGCATGTCCATGTGCACAACATCGACATGGGGTCGTCCCATCCGGCGCACGGCGTCGGGCGCGACTACGTGCCCACCGCCCCGGCCGCCCGGCCGGCGACCTTCGAAGGTTACGTGCGTGCGGACGGCGGCGTCGGCACGCGCAACTACGTCGGCGTCGTCTCGAGCGTCAACTGCTCGGCCACCGTGTGCAAGGCGATCGCCCAGGCGTTCGCGGGCGACGCCATGTCGCCCTGGCCGGGCGTCGACGGCGTGGTGGCCATCACGCACGGCGGCGGCTGCGGCATGAGCGGGAGCGGGGAAGGCATCGAGCTCCTGCGCCGGACGCTGAGGGGCTACGCCAGCCATGCGAACTTCGCCGGCGTGCTGGTCGTCGGCCTGGGCTGCGAGGTCAACCAGGTGGGCGCCATCGCGGCCGGACTGGGCGAGGCCGAGCCCGACCGCATCGCCACGATGACGATCCAGGAGGCCGGTGGCACGCGCGCGGCCATCGAGGAGGGCCGCCGCCTCGTCGAGGGCCTGCTGCACCGGGCGAGCGCCGCGCGGCGCTCCCCCGTCTCGGTGAGCCGGCTGGTCGTCGGCCTGCAGTGCGGCGGATCCGACGGCTACTCGGGCATCAGCGCCAATCCGGTGCTCGGGGCGGCGGTCGATCTGCTCGTCGCGCATGGCGGCACGGCCATCCTGTCCGAGACGCCCGAGATCTATGGCGCCGAGCACCTGCTGACCGCGCGCGCGGCGACGCCGGCCGTCGCGGACCGGCTGCTGCAGCGCATCCGCTGGTGGGAGGACTACACCGCCAGGAACGGCGGCGACATGAACAACAACCCGTCGCCGGGCAACAAGGCCGGCGGCATCACCACCATCCTCGAGAAGTCGCTGGGCGCGGTCGCCAAGGGCGGCGGCACGGGTCTGATGGACGTCCTCGAATACGCGCAGCCCGTGCGCGTCCCCGGGCTCGTGTTCATGGACACGCCGGGCTACGACCCCGTGTCGGCCACCGGCCAGGTGGCCGGCGGCGCGAACCTGATCTGCTTCACGACCGGCCGCGGCTCGACCTACGGCTGCAAGCCGACGCCCTCGCTGAAGCTGGCGACCAACACGCCGATGTTCGAGCGCATGCGGCTGGACATGGACTTCAACGCCGGCGAGATCCTCGATGGCACGCTCGACGTCGCTTCGGCCGCGGAGCGCCTGTTCCAGCTCATGCTCGCCACCGCCTCGGGCCGGCGCAGCCTGAGCGAGACGAACGACCTCGGCGACAACGAGTTCGTGCCGTGGCAACTGGGCGCGGTGATGTGATCGAGGCCCCCGACCGCGACATCCTGCTGCTCGGCGAGCCGCTCGTGCTGTTCGCGGCGGCGGACGAGGGCCCGCTCGCGACGGTGCGGCGCTTCGACCGCTTCTGCGCCGGCGCGGAGCTCAACGTGGCGATCGGCCTGGCGCGGCTGGGCCTGGACGTCGGCTACCTGTCGCGCGTGGGCGACGACAGCTTCGGATCGCATCTGTGCGAAGTCATGGATCGCGAGGGCATCGATCGCACCGGCGTCGTCGTCGACCCGGACCGTCCCACCGGCTTCATGCTCAAGGCGCGCGCGGCGCCCGGGGACGACCCGGTCATCGAATACCACCGGCGCGGGTCGGCGGCCAGCCGCATGAGCGCTCGCGACATGCCGGTCGCGCCGGGCAGGCGCACGCGCCAGTTGCATCTGACCGGCATCTGTCCCGCGCTGTCCGACTCCTGCCGCGAGCTGGCCTTCGCGCTCGCCGCCGCGACCCGCGCTGCCGGGCGACGCGTGTCCTTCGATCCCAACGTACGGCCGCACCTGTGGCCGGACCGGGACGCCATGGTCGCCACGCTGGGCGGCCTCGCGGCGCTGGCCGACCTGGTGCTGCCCGGGCTCGAGGAAGGGCGCCTCCTGACGGGCCGCCAGTCGCCGCAGGAGATCGCGACCCACTACCTCGACCGCGGCGCGCAGCACGTCGTGGTCAAGCTCGGGCCCGCAGGCGCCTTCTGCGCGAGCCGGGGAGCGCCGGGCGTGTTCGTCCCCGGGCGGCCGGTCGAACGCGTGGTCGATACCGTCGGCGCCGGCGACGCATTCGCCACGGGCGTGATCAGCGGACTCCTCGATGGCCTGGGCCTGGCCGAGGCGACGGCGCGCGGGAACGTGCTCGGGGCCCGCGCCGTCCGATTCCCGGGCGACAGCGACGGACTGCCGACGCGCGAGGAGCTCGCGGACGAGTTGCGGCGATAGCGCCGCCCTGCGCCGCGCGGCGACAAACCCGGGCCGCGGATTCGAACGCTGGCGGCGCGTCCCCCGTCACGCGTCTACGGCACGAACCGATAGCCGATGCCCGTCTCCGTGAGCAGGTGCACCGGCTGCGCCGGGTCCGCCTCGATCTTCTTGCGCAGCTGCCCCATGTAGACGCGCAAGTAGTGCGTGTCCTGCGAATGGCTCGGCCCCCAGACGGCGTTGAGCAGCTGGCGGTGCGTAAGCACGGCATGCGGGTGCGTGGCCAGGTGCGTGAGCAGCCGGTACTCGATCGGCGTCAGGCGCACGGCCTCGCCGCCGTTGCGCACCGACCGCGCGCCGATGTCGATGCGGATCGCCCCGAACTCGATGACCGATTGCTCGGGGCGCTGCCCGATGCGCCGGCGCAGGTGCGCCCGCACGCGCGCCAGCAGCTCGCCGACGCCGAAGGGCTTGATCAGGTAGTCGTCCGCGCCGGCGTCCAGCGCCTCGATCTTGTCGCGCTCGTCGCCGCGCGCCGACAGCACCACCACCGGCACCTGCGACCAGGTGCGCAGGTCGCGCACGAAGTCGACGCCGTCCCCGTCCGGCAGGCCGAGGTCGAGCAGCACGAGGTCGGGACGGCGCGACGCCGCCTCGATCAACGCGCGCTCGAGGCCCCCGGCCTCGTGGACGTCGAAGCCCTCGCGCCCGAGCGAGAGCGCGACGAAGCGCCGGAGCTCCGCCTCGTCCTCGACCACCAGGATCCTGCCGGCGGTGTTCGTCATGCCCGGGGGCCGTCGTCGCCGTCGGCGGCGGCCTCGATCCCGTCGAGCGCGGGGGGCTCCACGCGGGGCAGGTCGATCACGAAGCGCGCGCCGCCGCCCGGGCGGTTCTCGGCGACGATCGTGCCGTCGTGCGCCGTCACGATCGCCCTGCAGATCGCCAGGCCCAGGCCGACACCCGGCGTGGCGCTTTCCTTGCGCCCGCGCTCGAACATCTCGAAGATCGCCTCCTCGCGATTCCTGGGCAGCCCCGGGCCGCGATCCTCCACCAGGATGCGGATGCGGTCGCCCGACTCCAGCGCGCCGATCTCGATCGGAGTACCCGGCGGGGTATGCTTCTGCGCGTTCTCGAGCAGGTTGCACAGCACGCGGTCGAACAGGCCGGGATCGACGTGCAGCATCGGCAGGTCCGGCGGCAGCTTCACGCTGACGCGGCGGCGGTCGAGCACCCCCGACATCGCCTGCATCGCCGTGCCGATCGCCTCCTCGAGCGGCAGCCACTGGCGGCTCAGGCGGATGTGTCCGGACTGCAGCCGCGCCATGTCCAGCAGGTTGGCGACCTGCGAGCTCATGCGCAGCGACGCGTCGCGGATGTCCTTCGCCAGGCCCGCCTGCCGCGCCGCGTCCGCGCCGCCCAGGGCCAGCGTGTCCGCCATGCCCACGAGCGCGGCCAGCGGCGTGCGCAGGTCGTGCGAGATCGCCGCGAGCAACGAGTTGCGCAGCCGCTCCGACTCGATGTGGACGGTGCTCTCGCGCGCGACGTCGACGTAGTGGACGCGCTCGAGCGATATCGCGACGAGCGAGGCGCAGGTCTCGAGCAGGCGCATCTGCTCCGGCCCGGCGAGGCGCGACGGGTTGCGCGGCTCGATCGCGAGCACCCCGCGCAAGCGCATCGGCGCCTTCAGCGGCAGGTACAGCACGGGCGAGGCCGGCAGCGTGTGCGTGCCCTGCCCTGCGGGCTCTCCATGGTCGTAGGCCCATTGCGCGATGCCGCGGTCGACCTTGCCCGGCGCGCTCGCCGAGGGCAGCGGCTCCTGCACGCGGTCGTCCAGGTCGGCCACCAGCAGCGCCGAGCGCGCCTCGAACTCCGAGTCGAGGAAGCGCGCCGCGATCTCGGCGATCTGCTCGAGCAGCAGCGCGCCGGACAGATCGCGCGACATGCGGTACAGCGCGCCCACGCGTTCCTCGCGCAGCATGGCGACGCGCGCCTGCCACTTGAGGACGGCCGTGAGCTGGCCGATGACCAGGCCGACCACCAGCATCACGGAGAAGGTGACGAGGTATTGCACGTCCGTCACGCTGAAGGACAGGCGCGGCGGGACGTACAGGAAGTCGAACGCGGCCACGCCGACGAAGGCCGCCAGCACCGCCGGCCCGCGGCCGTAGCGCACCGCCGCGAACACGACCGCGAGCAGGAACACCATCACGACGTTGGACAGCTCGAACACCGCGCTCAGCGGCGCCGCGGCCGCCGCCGCGATCGCGCAGACGAGCAAGGTCGCCGCGTAGGCCCGCCAGGCGGGGCGCCTGCCGTCCTCGGTCGGCCCGATGCGCGGACCGGCGGCCGGCGTGGGGGCGTCGCC
>DASVLN010000279.1:0-2235 GCA_036384855.1 Burkholderiaceae bacterium
CGCCCCCCGAGGGGGCTGGGCCGCGAGCAGCGTCAGGCGTGCTCGCGCGCGAGGCTGGGAGCGGCGGGCGCCGGCGGCGCGCTGTCGGCAACGATCCGCCCATCGGCCATCTCGACGACGCGGTCGGCCATCGCGATGGTCTCGGGCCGGTGGGCGACGATCACGCGCGTCAGCTGCATCGCCCGCACCGCCTCGTTGACGCTGCGCTCGTTGTGGAGGTCGAGGTGGCTCGTCGCCTCGTCCAGCACGAGGATGCGCGGGCGCCGGTACAACGCCCGCGCGAGCAGCACGCGCTGCTTCTGCCCGCCGGAGATGCCGATGCCCACGTCGCCGACCAGCGTGTGGTAGCCCATGGGCATCTCGCGGATCTCCTCGTCGACGGCGGCCAGGCGCGCGCAGTCCTCGATGCGCTCGAGGTCGGGCTCGGCGTCGAAGAAGCCGATGTTGTCCGCGAGCGAGCCCGAGAACAGCCGGTCCTCCTGCATCACCGTGCCGATCAGGGCGCGGTACTGGTCGAGCCCGAGCCGGTGGATCGGCGTGCCGTCGAAGAGCACCTCGCCCTGGGTGGGCGGCAGCAGGCCCAGCAGCACCTTCACCAGCGTCGTCTTGCCGCAGCCCGACGGCCCGGTGATCGCCAGGCTGCGCCCGGCCTCGACGACGAGGTCGACGCCGTCGAGCACCCAGGGCTCGGTCGGCGAGTAGCGGTAGCTCACGCGCCGCAGCTCCAGGCGCGCGGGACGCCGCGAGAGGTCGACCTCCGCCGGCGACGGCGCCTCGCTCGCCTCGGGCGGCGCCAGCACGACGTCGGCGACGCGCTCGCCGTGCAGGCGCAGCATCGCGAGCTCGGACGCGGTGTCGATCAGGGCGCCCACGCGGGCCGAGAACAGCTCCTTGTACGACAGGTACGCGAACAGCATGCCCACCGTGAACGCGCCGTCCAGCACCATGCGCGCCGCGAGCCAGACGACCAGCACGCGCTCGAGCCCGAACAGCAGCGTCTGCGCGGTCTCGTGCGTCACGTGCACGCGCTGCACGCGCAGGCCGGCGTTGAACTGGTCGGCCAGCATGTTCATCCAGCCCGCGCGCCGCAGCCCGCCGCGGCCGAACAGGCGCACGCTCTGGATGCCCGCGGCGCTCTCGATGAAGTGCGTCTGCTGGCGCGCCGCGTGCACGATCTCCTCGGCGCTCGCCTCGCGCAGCGCGCGGAAGACGTTCCAGCGCAGCAGGCCGTACAGCGCGGTCGCGACCACCGAGATCGCCAGCAGCCGCGGGCTGTACAGCCCCATCATCGCGAGCGTGCCGGCGACCATCAGCCCGTCGACCATCGCCTGCACGACGCCGGTGGTCAGCGTCTTCTGGATCACCGTGACCGAGCCGAACACGGAGACGATGTGGCCGAGGTGGCGCTTCTCGAAGAACTCCAGCGGCAGGCGCATCAGGTGGCCGAAGACGTTGCCCAGCCACTGGAAGTTCAGCCGCGCGCTGAGCGTCGCGACCCACCAGGCGCGCACCGCGCCCATCCCGGCCTGCAGCGCCACCAGCAGCCCGAAGCCGAGCGCGAGCACGCCGAGCAGCTCGCGGTCGGCGGCGAGCAGCGCCTGGTCGACGACCCACTGCACGTAGAACGGCAGCGCGATGACCACCGCCTCGAGCGCGAGCGCCAGCGCGAGGATCTGCGCGAGCCCGGTCTTCAGGCCCGTGATGCGGCCCATCAGGCCGCGCAGCGTGAAGCGGGCGCGCTCGTCGCGCGGCGCGAAGCCGGAGGCGGGCGCGAGCTCCATCGCGATGCCGGTGAAGTGCTGCGCGAACTCGTCGCGCGAGAAGCTGCGCACGCCGACGGCCGGGTCGTGGATCACCAGGCGGCGGCCCACCGACTTCAGCACCACGAAGTGGTTCATGTCCCAGTGCAGGATGCAGGGCAGCTGCAGCTCGGACAGGTTGTGCATGTCGAGCTTGAGCGGCCGGCTGTCGAGGCCGAGCGCCGAGGCGACGCGCACCAGCGTCTCGAAGTTGCCGCCCTTGCGCGAGATGGGGAAGCGCAGGCGCAGCGACGGCAGGTCGATGCGCATACCGTGCCAGCTCGCGATCATCGCCAGGCACGCGAGGCCGCACTCGCTCGCCTCGGTCATGAGGATCACGGGCAGCCGGCGGCCGAGGCCGACGCGCTGGGTCACGCCCGGCGGCGCCGGGTCCTCGCGCAGGTCGTCGCTCATCTGGCGGCGACCTTCAGCTGCT
>DASVLN010000280.1:0-7707 GCA_036384855.1 Burkholderiaceae bacterium
GGCGGCGGTGCCTTCGGGTCGGGTGTGCGGTCGTCCACGTCGGGCCCTCAGAACGCGATGCCGATGCTCAGGTCGAGCCGCCAGCGGCGCGCCTCGTCGCCGCGCGAGACGTCGACCTTCAGCGGCCCGACCGGGCTGCGCCAGCGCACCCCGACGCCGTAGCCCAGCGCCATCTTGAGGTCGTTGAAGCGCGGCGCCGCGCGGCCGGCGTCGACGAAGGTCGCCCACCACACCGAGGGCAGCGAGGCCGTGAACGGATGGGCGATCTCGGCGCTGGTCGTGATCAACGCGTTGCCGCCCACGATGTCGCCGTGCGCGTCCGTCGGCGCGAGCGAGCGCCACGCGTAGCCGCGCACCGAGTCCTCGCCGCCCGCGCGCCACTGCTCGGCGTCCGGCATCGCGACGGCGGGGTCGACGATGATCTGGCCCAGCTCGACGCGCGCCTGCGTGTACCAGTCGTGGCCCAGCGGCCAGTACTCGGTCAGGCGGCCGTACAGGCGCGCGTAGGGGCCGTACTTCGAGTCCGGCCCGCCCGCGTAGCCGACCCCCACCTGCGCGTTGATCGAGTAGCCTTTCGTCGGCAGGATCACGCTGTCCAGGCGTCGCCAGACGCCGTGCTGGTTGAGCGACAGCGCGCGCGCGTCGATGCAGCCGTACTGCGTGCAGGCGAGCGAGCGCTCGAACTCCGCGAAGGTCATGCGGTCGAGCGGGTTGGAGTCCTGCGTGCGGCCGAAGCGGATGAAGCCCGAGCGCACGTCGTCGCCGGTCGTCAGGATGCGGCCGATGCTCGCGCCGAGGATCCAGCTGTGGAAGTCCTGCGCCGGATGCGTCGCGAGCGAGAAGTCCCACTGCTGCAGGTCGCGGCCCCACTGCAGCTTGTTGCTCGTCGTCGCGGCCAGGCCGAAGGGCTTGCGGTCGGTGTGCTCGAGGGTGACGCGCGGGCCGGTCGTCGAGCTGTAGCCGACGGCGACCTGGGCCTGCTGCAGCGATTGCTCGTGCACGTGCACGGTGATCGTCGCGTGGTCGGCCTGCGCCGGGTCGGGGTCGTAGATGACGGCGACCTGGTCGAACAGGCCGGTCTTCTCCAGGCGATCCTGGTAGTCGGTCAGCCGCTGCTGCGTGAGCGGCGTGCCCGCGTCGAAGCCGGCGAGCAGCCGCACGGTGCGCTCGGGCTGGCGCTCCAGACCCTCGACGACCAGGTTGCCCGCGAGGAAACGCGGGCCGCTGTCGGCGACCAGGAACAGCCGCGCCCGGTTGGTCGACGGGTCGACCTGGCTCGCGGTGGCCGTCCACTCGGCGGCCGCGTAGCCCTGCGCGCGCAGCGCCTGCAGGGCCTGCGCCTTGTCGCCGGTCCAGTCGCCGTTGCGCAGGATCGCGCCCGGCTTGAGCTTCCAGCCTGCGCGCACCTGGGCCTCGATCGCCTGCGCCTGCGGGTCGCCGGCCTCGGCCTTGCGCGCGAGGTCGCCGTCGAACTCGATCGTCAGGCGGCCGACCGTCGCCGGCTCGTTGGGCACGAGGCGGATCGTGAGGCGGTGCGGGTCGCCCGGATCGGCCGCGACGGTGACGTCGGCGCGGAAGTAGCCCTCGGTCTCGGCCAGCGCGCGGCCTTGCGCCGGCACGGCGGCGACCAGGCGCGCCCATTCGTTGTCGTCGAGGCTGTCGGCCTCGGGCAGGCGCGCGGCGCGCTCGACGTCGAGGTTCTTCTCGAGCAGCGCCTTGAACGGCGCCGGCGCCTCGACGACGATCTCGCGCGTCGCCGCGGCCGCCGGCAGGGCGAGCGCGAGCGCCGCCGTCGCGGCGGCCAGCAGGGAAGTCAGTCGATGCGCGCGCCCGCTCGCCTTCATTTCGTCAACAGGCGCATCGCCCCTTCCAGCCCGGCGAGGGTCAGCGGGAACATGCGGTTGCCGACGAGCTGCTGGATCAGCGAGATGCTCTGCCGGTACTGCCAGACGCCTTGCGGCTCGGGATTGATCCAGCAGTGCTTGGGAAAGGCGTTGGCCAGGCGCTGCAGCCACTCGGCGCCCGCCTCGGCGTTGTTGTACTCGACGCTGCCGCCCGGCTGCAGGATCTCGTAGGGACTCATCGTCGCGTCGCCGATGAAGACGAGGCGGTAGTCCTTGTTGTACTTGCGGATGACGTCCCAGGTCGCGTGCTTCTCGGAGAAGCGGCGCCGGTTGTTCTTCCACACGAAGTCGTAGACGCAGTTGTGGAAGTAGTAGAACTCGAGGTGCTTGAACTCGCTCTTGGCGGCCGAGAACAGCTCCTCGACGCGGTGGATGTGCTCGTCCATCGTGCCGCCCACGTCCATCAGCAGCAGCACCTTGACCTTGTTGTGGCGCTCGGGCTGCATCTTGATGTCGAGCATGCCCGCGGCCGCCGCGGTGGCGTGGATGGTGTCGTCCAGCGCGAGCTCGAGCTCCGCGCCCTCGCGCGCGAAGCGCCGCAGCCGGCGCAGCGCGACCTTGATGTTGCGGGTGCCGAGCTCGAGCGAGTCGTCGTAGTCCTTGTAGGCACGCTGTTCCCACACCTTGACCGCGCTGCGGTTCTTGCCCGCGCCGCCGATGCGGATGCCCTGCGGATTGAAGCCGCCGTGGCCGAAGGGCGAGGTGCCGCCGGTGCCGATCCACTTGCTGCCGCCCTCGTGGCGGCCCTTCTGCTCCTCGAGGCGCTGCTGCAGCGTCCTCATGAGCTCGTCCCAGCCCATCGCGGCGACGGCCGCCTTCTGCTCGGGCGTGAGCTCGCGCTCGATGAGCTGGCGCAGCCAGTCCTCGGGGATCTCCTTCGAGTTGACGACCGCGGCCACGCCGTTGAAGAACGCCGCGAAGGCCTTGTCGAAGCGGTCGAAGTGCGCCTCGTCCTTCACCAGCGTCGTGCGGGCGAGGAAGTAGAAGTCGTCGATCGACGGGCCGATCACCCCGGCGCGCAGCGCCTCCAGCAGGGTGAGGTACTCCTTCACGGAGACCGGCAGCCTCGCGTCGCGCAGCGTGTAGAAGAAGGGGATCAGCATGGCGGCGGGACGGGGGCGCGGGCAGCTCTGGGGCGTGGAGCGTGAAGAGTATCACCGTTGCAAGGCCGCGCAGGGCGCGGGCCTCAAGCTCCGGCGGGAATGGTCGATGACCCGGGAGATGCACGGTTTCGGGGCGCCTTATCGGGCCTTGGCACCGAGGTGGACACGACAGAATTTTCCTCAGACACGCCCCCTTTCGGGTGGGGGCTCGAACGAACGCAGGAGACGTTTCGATGAACTTCCTCAGTCAATGGCGCATCGGGCGGCGGCTGGCCGTCGCCTTCGGCGTGGTGGTCGCGCTCACGCTGGCCTCGGCCGGCTTCACCCAGCTGCGGCTGGCGGACGTCTCGCGGCTGTCGCACGAGCTCACGACCGAGCAGAACGAGCGCCTCGCGCTGTCCTATCACTGGAAGAACAACATCGAGGTCAACTCCGGCCGCGCCGTGCTGATGGGCATGATGACGGACCAGACCTTCGTCGCCACGGAGATGGACAAGTCCAAGGCGACGAGCGCGGACACCACCGCGGTGCAGAAGCGCTTCACCGAGCTCGAGACGACGCCGCAGGGCAAGGCGCTGATCGCCGCGATCGCCGAAGTCCGCGCCCGCTGGCTTGCGCAGCGCGACGTCATGCTCAAGGCCAACGACGGCACGACGTCCATCGCCGCGGCCATCGCCAAGGGCAACGCCGTCAAGGAATTCAACGGCATCGTCGACGGCTACATGGCGGCGGCGAACCAGCTCGTCACCTACGAGACCTCGCGCGCCAAGGCCGATGGCGCCGCGATCGACGACGCGCTCGCGATGACGCGCCTGGTCGGCGGCGTGTGCACGCTGGTGTGCGCCCTGTTCTCGATCGGGCTGGGCCTCGCGATCACCCGCAGCATCGTGCGCCCCGTGCAGGCCGCGCAGCACGCCGCCGACCGCATCGCCGCGGGCGACCTCACCGGCGCATGCCGCGCCGAGGGCACCGACGAGGCCGCGCAGCTGGTCAAGTCGCTGGCGACGATGCAGGACGCGCTCAAGCGCATCGTGCGCGAGATCCGCAATTCGACCGAGCAGATCCAGGTCGCGAGCACCGAGGTGGCCAGCGGCAACCAGGACCTGAGCGCGCGCACCGAGCAGACCGCCGGCAACCTGCAGCAGGCCGCCAGCTCGATGGACGAGCTCACCAGCACCATGCGCCACAGCGCCGACGCCGCGACCCAGGCCCATGGCCTCGCGCACTCGGCCTCCGAGATCGCCGCGCGCGGCGGCCAGGTGGTGTCGCAGGTCGTCTCGACGATGGACGAGATCAACTCGTCGTCCAAGAAGATCTCCGACATCATCGGCGTGATCGACGGCATCGCGTTCCAGACCAACATCCTGGCGCTCAACGCCGCGGTCGAGGCCGCGCGCGCGGGCGAGCAGGGCCGCGGCTTCGCGGTCGTCGCGGGCGAGGTGCGTTCGCTGGCGCAGCGCTCGGCCGAGGCGGCCAAGGAGATCAAGTCCCTGATCGGCACCAGCGTCGACAAGGTCGAGACCGGCGCGCGCCTCGTGCAGGACGCGGGCTCGACGATGCAGGAGATCGTGCAGGCCGTGCGCCGCGTGAGCGAGGTGCTGGGCGAGATCACCACCGCCGCGAGCGAGCAGGCCGGCGGCATCCAGCTCGTCAACGAGGCCGTCAACAACGTCGACCAGATGACGCAGCAGAACGCGGCGCTCGTCGAGCAGTCGGCCGCGGCCGCCGAGTCGATGAAGGACCAGGCCGGCAAGCTGGCCAAGGCGGTCGAGCAGTTCCGCACGAATTGACGGCCCCCACGGTCGCTGGCGCTCCCTGCCCCCCCAGGGGGCGTGCGCGTGCAGACCGGCGGAGCCGGATCTGCCGCTTCCCCGTGTCTCGCTTGACGCGTCCGGGCGGCAGCGCCGGTCGGATGAAAACGAGCCGCGCGGTCAGCGCGGCTTGTTCGCTTGGTAGGTCAGGTGCGCCTTGACCTCGGGCCATTCGCCGCGCGTGACGCTGTACATCACCGTGTCGCGCACGGTGCCGTCGCGGCGCAGGGCGTGGTGGCGGATGACGCCGTCGCGCTTCGCGCCCAGGCGCTCGATGGCGCGCTGGCTTGCGAAGTTGAAGTTGTCCGTGCGCCAGCCCACGACCTGGGCACCCAGCGTCTCGAACGCGTGCACCAGCAGCAGCAGCTTCGCGCAGGTGTTGACGTGCGAGCGCTGCACCGACTGCGCGTACCACGTCCACCCGATCTCGACGCGGTCGACGGCAGGCACGATGTCGTGGTAGCTCGTCGAGCCGACGACGCGGCCGCCGGCCTCGAGGTCGACCACCACGAAGGGCAGGCGATCCTTCATCGCGAGGGCGCGCTCGACGTAGCCCTGCGTGTCCTCGGGCGTCGGCACCGAGGTGACGCGGATGTTCCACAGCTCGCCGTCCGCGGCCGCGGCCTTCAGCGCGTCGACGTGCGCGAGCGTCATCGGCTCGAGCCGGATGCGGCCGTCGCTCAGCGTGACGGGTCGGACGTCGATCATGCCGCCGTCCTCACCGGTTGTTCTTCTGCATGAAGATCAGCTTCTCGAACAGGGTGACGTCCTGCTCGTTCTTCAGCAGCGCGCCGATCAGCGGCGGGATCGAGACCTTCTCGTCCTTCGATTGCAGCGCCGCGACGGGGATGTCCTCGGCCAGCAGCAGCTTGAGCCAGTCCAGCAGCTCGGAGGTCGAGGGCTTCTTCTTCAGGCCCGGCAGGTTGCGCACGTCGTAGAAGCTCTTGAGCGCCGCGGCCACGAGTTCCTGCTTGATGCCCGGGAAGTGCACGTCGACGATGCGCTGCATGGTCGGCGCGTCGGGGAACCGGATGTAGTGGAAGAAGCAGCGGCGCAGGAAGGCGTCGGGCAGCTCCTTCTCGTTGTTCGACGTGATGAAGACGATGGGGCGCTGCACGGCGCGGATCGTCTCCTTGGTCTCGTAGACGTGGAACTCCATGCGGTCGAGCTCGCGCAGCAGGTCGTTCGGGAACTCGATGTCGGCCTTGTCGATCTCGTCGATCAGGAGGGCGCAGGGCGTCGCGCTCGTGAAGGCCTGCCACAGCACGCCCTTGACGATGTAGTTGTGGATGTCCTTCACGCGCGTGTCGCCGAGCTGGCTGTCGCGCAGGCGGCTGACGGCGTCGTACTCGTACAGGCCCTGCTGCGCCTTGGTGGTGCTCTTGATGTGCCACTCGAGCAGCGGCAGGCCGAGCGCGGCGGCCGCCTCCTCGGCGAGCATCGTCTTGCCCGTGCCGGGCTCGCCCTTGACCAGCAGCGGCCGGCGCAGCGTCATCGCCGCGTTGACGGCGAGCATGAGGTCGGGAGTCGCGACGTAGTTGCTGGAGCCTTCGAACTTCATGGAAATGCGTGTGCGATGGGACGGCGGCGCGCGCCGCGGACGGGCCGGGGGCATGGCCGGCGGGAAGGGGGAGGGCGTCGATGCGGGGGCGGGTTTTGCCGGACGGCGGGCCCGTTCCAGTATAAGGTCACGTCCCTATAATCCGTCGCTGCCGGGCAAGGCCGCCGGCGAGCCGGGAATCCCTCCCTCGATTCTGAGACCACCGAAGACGAGACGATGACGAGAACCCTGACCTTGCTGTTCGCCCTCGCGGCTGTTTTCTCCCAGGCCCATGCGCAGGACGCGCAGCGCGGCGCGACCAAGGTCCAGATGTGCATCGGCTGCCACGGCATCGTCGGCTACCAGGCCGATTTCCCGATGGTCTACAAGGTGCCCAAGATCGCGGGCCAGGACGCCAAGTACATCGCCTCCGCGCTCACCGAGTACCGAGCCGGCGACCGCAAGTTCCCGACGATGCGCAGCATCGCGGCCTCGCTGAGCGACCAGGACATCGCGGACATCGCGGCCTACTACTCGAAGCTCGGCCATCCCGACGGTCCCGTGCCGGCCAAGCCCGAGGTGCCGATCCCGGCGGAGCTGCAGTCCAAGGTCGCGACCTGCATCTCCTGCCACGGGCAGAACTTCTCGTCGCCCACTGACGGCACCATCCCGCGCCTGGCCGGCCAGTACCAGGACTACCTGCAGCAGGCGCTGACCTCGTACCAGGTCGAGGACAACCCCCACTTCGGCCGCAAGAATCCGGTGATGGGCGCGATGGCCAAGCCGCTCAAGCGCGAGGACATCGAGGCGATCACCGAGTACATCGCTTCGCTGCCCGGCGAGCTGCGCACGGTGCCGCAGGAGCACTTCAAGAAGTGACCCGCGCGCGCCGCGCGCGGGGCGCGGCATGACGAAGCGCCGCCGGACCCGCGTGTCCGGCGGCGCTTGTCCTTGGGGAATGTCAACTCTTCACGGTCGCGTTCGCGCGCTTGCCCTACAGTTGGCGGCCGGCGTGCCGAAGTTCCTGCTAGCCCGGCCTTCGCCGGTGCTTCCGCGCCGCCCATGCTCAAGAAGATCCGCGTCGACCAGGTCCGCCTCGGCATGCACCTCCATTCGCTCGAAGGCGCGTGGATGGACCATCCATTCTGGAAGACGCGCTTCGTCATCCGCGATGCCGAGCAGCTGAAGAAGCTGCAGGACAGCGTCATCGCCGAGGTCTGGATCGATCCAGAGAAGGGCCTGGACGTCGCCGACGACACGCCCGCGCTGCCGGCGCCGATGCGCTCCATGGCGGCACCGGCGCCTGCCCGGCCGACGCCGACGATCGCCGAGCCGTATGCGCCGGCCAC
>DASVLN010000281.1:0-11559 GCA_036384855.1 Burkholderiaceae bacterium
CGCGCGCAGGCCGAGGCGCGCGCCTCGCACGGCCTCCATCCCGCCATCGACAGCCACCACGAACGACTGCACAGCCGGAGCTTCACATGACACGCCAACACCTCCCCGCCGGCCTCGCGCTGCGCGAGTACGGCCACCTGCCCGACGGACGCGTCGTGCACGAGGCCACCCTGTCCGACGGCGCGGGCCTCGTGCTGCGCGCGATCACGCTGGGCGGCATCGTCACGCGCCTGGAAGTGCCCGACCGCGAAGGCGAGGTCGCCAACGTCGTCGCCGGCTTCGCGGATCTCGCGGACTACGTCGAGCGCAACCCGCACTTCGGCGTGATCGTCGGCCGCTACGCCAACCGCATCGCGGGCGCGGCGATGGAGATCGACGGCCAGCGCTTCGAGCTCGATCGCAACGACGGCCCGAACACGCTGCACGGCGGGGCGCGCGGCTGGGGCAAGCGCCTGTGGGAGATCGAGTCCGCGCAGTCGCAGGGCAGTCCGTCGCTCGTGCTGCGCTACGTGAGCGCCGACGGCGAAGAAGGATTCCCCGGCCGCGTCGAGGCGCGCGTGACCTATGCGCTCGCGGGTGATCGCACCTGGGTGGTCGACTACGAGGCCCGCACGGACAAGCCCACGGTGGTCAACATGAGCCACCACGACTACTTCAACCTCGCCGGCGGCGGCAGCGCGATGGGCCACGTGCTGACGCTGCCCGCGAGCCGCTTCACGGCGATCGACAGGACGCTGATCCCGACCGGCATCGCGGACGTCGAGGGCACGCCGCTCGACTTCCGCGCCGCGACGCCGATCGGCGCGCGCATCGGCCAGCCGCACGAGCAACTGGCGCTCGCGGGCGGATACGACCACAACTGGATCCTCGACGAGCCCGCGAACGGCCGGCCGCGCTTCGCGGCGCGGCTCGAGGATCCCGCCTCGGGCCGCGTGCTGCTGCTCGAGACGAGCGAGCCGGCATTGCAGTTCTATTCGGGCAACTTCCTCGACGGCTCGCTGCGCGGCCCCGAGGGCCAGGCCTACGAGCACCGTTCGGCCGTCTGCCTCGAGCCGCAGCACAACCCCGACTCGCCCCATCACCCCGACTGGCCCAGCACGATCCTGCGGCCGGGCGAGGTGTACCGCAGCCGTTCGGTCTACCGCTTCGAGGCTAACTAGGCGACGAGGAACCTGTCGTCGGTCGGGAACTGCATCGCCGACGCGATCGCGTTCGTGCTCGACGCCAGCGCGACGATGGCCATCAGCTCCGCGTGCTGGGCGTCGGTCATGCCCTTGGCGCGGGCAGCGGCGGTGTGCGAGTGCACGCAGTAGCCGCAGTTGTTGGCGGCGGAGACCGCGATGTAGACCATCTCCTTGACCAGCGGGTCCAGGGCGCCGGGCGCGACCATCACGTCCTTCACGCCCTGCCAGGTGCGCTCCAGCAGTGCGGGCTGGTTGGCGAGGGCGCGCCAGATGTTGTTGACGAAGTCCGTGCGGCGAGTCGCGCGGATGTCGGCGAAGACGGCGGCCACGCGCGGGTCGGCGGCGGCCTCGTCGTCGGTCCATAGCTTGACGGTGGTCATGCGGCGTTTCTCCATCGAGTGCGTGTGCCGCGGACTGTAGCGAGCTCGCGCGCGCACGTCCCGTCGTCCAGGCAAACCCGTACGCGTCAGCCCGAACAAGGGTTTGTCCCGGCGCCATTCGGCCCCGCGATTCGCCATTTCGTCGCGCCCGCGCCATCCAGTCCCCTAGGCAAGCGGTATCGTCGCGGCTTTGCCGATCACGCGACATTGCCCACGACCATGAAACGCACCGTCCTCGCCCTCGCCATCGCCCTCGGATACCTCGGGGCCGCCCAGGCCGCGAACGCGCCCGCCGCACCGGCCGCCCCGGCCTCGTCCGTCGCGGCGGCGTCGAACCCGCCCGAGACCTGGAACCTGTCGCAGCTCTATCCGACCGACGCCGCCTGGGAGACCTCGCGCGCCAAGCTCGAGGCCGACCTGCCCAAGCTCAAGGCGCTGCAGGGCACGCTGGGCGCGAACGCGAAGAGCCTGCTGGCCGGCCTCGACCAGATCTCCGCCGCCAACCGCGAGCTCGCCCGCCTGTTCACGTATGCGCAGCTCAAGGGCGACGAGAACACCAAGGTCACCGCCAACGAAGCCCGCCGCGGCCAGGCCGCCACGCTCGCGACGCAGCTGGGCACGGCGCTGTCCTGGGAGGACTCCGAGATCGCCGCCCTCGGCAAGGACCGGATCGAGCAGTACATCGCCGAGGAGCCGGGCCTGGCCAAGCACGCCTACCACCTGCGCTCGATCCTGCGCCAGGCCGCGCACGTGCTGCCGGCCGACCAGGAGGCCATCGTGGCGGCGGCGCAGGATCCGCTCTCGCGCACCAGCCGCATCTACGACATCCTGACGAACGCCGACCTGCCCTGGCCGAAGATCACCGTCCACGGCAAGACGGTGACGCTCGACCAGGAGACCTACGTCACGCTGCGCAACGACGCGGACCCGAAGGTGCGCGAGCAGGTCTTCAAGGCCTTCTGGCCCGTGTTCAAGGCCTACACCCGCACCATCGGCGCGATCTACGAGACCCACCTGCGCGGCCAGGTCTTCGACGCGCGCGAGCACAAGTACGACTCCGTGCTCGCGGCCAAGACGAGCGACCTCAACACGCCCGAGACCGTCTACCGCACGCTCGTGGCCGAGGCCAACGCCGGCCTGCCGGTGCTGCAGCGCTACCTGAAGATGCGCGGCAAGCTGCTCGGGCTGAAGGAGCAGAAGTACTCCGACGTCTATGCCACGCTCGCCAAGGCACCCCGCACCTACACGCTGGGCGAGGCCGAGCAGCTGGTGCTGAAGGGCGTCGCGCCGCTGGGCGACGACTACGTCAAGGCGCTGGGCCAGCACTTCCAGGAAGGCTGGATGGACGCCGTGCCGCGCCTGGGCAAGCGCTCGGGCGCCTACATGGAGCCGGCCGCGTACGACGTGCACCCGTACGTGCTCCTGAGCTTCAACGGCACCTATGACAGCGTCTCGACGATCGCCCACGAGTGGGGCCACGCGATGCACTCGGTGCTCGCCGAGGCCAACCAGCCCTACGAGACGGCCGACTACGGCATCTTCGTCGCCGAGATCCCGTCGACGACCAACGAGATGCTGCTGGCCGACTACGTCTCGGCGCATGCGAAGACCAAGGCCGAGAAGATCTATGCGCTCACGCAGCAGCTCGAGGGCATGCGCACGGCGTTCTTCCGCCAGGCCATGTTCGCCGAGTTCGAGCTGAAGGCGCACGAGGCGGCCGAGAAGGACCAGCCGCTGACCGGGGACGACTTCTCCAGGATCTACCTCGACCTGCTCAAGCGCTACTACGGCGACGCGCAGGGCGTGATGAAGATCGAGGACCTGTACGGCGCCGAGTGGGCCTACATCCCGCACTTCTACACCGACTACTACGTGTACCAGTACGCGACCTGCATCAGCGCCGCCGCCTACTTCGCCGAGGGCATCGAGAAGGGCGACACCGCGCTGCGCACGCGCTACCTCGACATGCTCAAGGCAGGCGGCTCGGACGATCCGTACCTGGTCGTCAAGAAGGCGGGCCTGGACATGGCCACGCCGGCGCCGTACCGCGCGCTGGTGCAGCGCATGTCCCACCTGCTGGACGACCTCGACGCGCTGACCGCGGCCCCGCCCGCCAGGGCCACGGCTCCGGCCAAGGCGGCCGCCTCCGCCGCGAGGTGACCCGCCCGCCGGCGTCCGGCTCGACGCCGTCGCCGGCGACCCCGGCCCATGGGCGCCCGCTCCGGCGGGCGTCTTCGTTTCCGGCATTCGCGGCGCGGAGTTTCCCAGGCCGCCTTGCGCCGGTTATCTGCAGGCGCCCGGATAACCGGATCGACCGTCGCCGGAAACCACGCAACGGTTACCTTTCGAATCGAATTCCCCGGAACCGGAATATTCCCCGCCGACAGTTTGTCGAGGCAATCGATGGCTTCGCGTGCTCGCCGGGCGACGCGTGCCCGCGCGCCCCGGCGGGACATGGCCGAGCAGCTCCGCGCGTTTCGGCCGCGACCGCGACTCGCGGCGAGCCGCCGCGGCCGGAAAAATTAACGGTCGTGACGATCGAGCCGGCGTAAAGGCTACTCGACCACATGACGCGCCGTCCCGGCGCCGCAGCGCGCCAGGCGCCTGCGTGGAGGAGACCCACCATCGCGGCGGGCAAGAAAAAGGGCAGCGCGCCAGCCGCTGCCCTTCGTACCGCCCGCGGCGCCCCCGCGCGCCGCGGCCGTTCATCAACGCGCGCCGCGACGACGCGCCACGAAGCCGATCAGCCCGACGCCTGCGAGCAGCAGGGCCATGTTGGTCGGTTCCGGGACGTCCGACGGCGGGCCCGACTCGTTGGCCGAGGCCTCGAAGTCGTATGCGGAGCCGGCCATCGCCGACGTGCCCGTGATCTCGAAGTAGTAGTTGCCACTGGCCAGCGACGTGTAGGTGGTCAGCGTGGCGGTGTTGGTGAACGGGAAGGGCGTGCCCACCATCGTCGCGCCAGGGTCGCCGTAGGTGCCCGAATAGAGCGTGAACTGCGCGTTCTCCATCGAGACGGACCGCGCTTCGAACTCTTCGGCGTAGGTGGGGACGTCCGACCAGTTGCCGATGCTGAACGTGTAGACGTCGTCGATCGGGCCGTCGGTGTGGTACGTCACGTACGCCACGTCGGTGACCGGGCCGAGCACGCCCCAGTCGACGACGTTGGCGGCGGAAGCGCCGGTGCCGATGGCGGCGAGCGCGAGGGAAGTCAGAATGGCTTTCAGTTTCACTTGTTGGTCCTCCTAGCAGTGGCCTTTTGTGGAGACCCAGGCCGCAAAGGTCTGGGTAACGTTTTGCAACCACTGTTCCCGCACGGGCCCGTCGCACCTCGGGAAGAACCCTTGACCGCTTTTGGGGAGGCCGTCGGGGCGTCCCAGCGCGCTGCAGAGCGGTGCGTCCGGCGCATCGATCGATATCCCTTCGCGGTTCCCCGTCAATTCGCAAGGGCGCCGCGATATTCGCCAGGCGCTGCGCGCCCGGAATACTCGACCTTTGATCGCCGCGGGGTTTCATGAAACCCGAAATCCATGCCGTCGGAGGCCGATTTTCCTCCCGACAATATTCCCAGCCCATCCGCACGGAGCGGCATGGCCGGTGACGATCCCGCTCGGCCGTTGTTGCCGCCGGGCACCTACCTCAACTCGACCATCCGAGGCAAGTCGGGAAAAATTTCGTGCCCGGTCGAAAGGGGTCGAATTGCAACATGAGCGGATCAGCATCCGGCTCGACAGTGAGCATCGGTGGAGTCGACGATGTCGCAGACCACGCCGTAAAGGGAGCTTCAGAAGAGACTGCAGTTTTCGTCATGGCAAACTCTGCTCATCAATAAAACGCGACTCGCGAATTACTGCCGAGCTGCATTCCGTTTCATTTCAACCGATTGCCCGGTAGATGCTGCGGTAATATTCGCTCGCCGTCGAAGAACGGCACCCAGTTGTCCGGTGTCATCGGGCCCTGTCCGGCCTCGACCCTGACGCACTCGCTGCTCTGTCGTGATTTCCTGACTCATCGCCTCCGGGCTGCGGTCGAAGCACACAACAGCGCCTTGCAGTACCAGTCTGCCTAGCAGCCTGGCACTGCATGTCCACACCCGGCGGGTCCGGCGTGATGGCGTGCTGGTCGCGATGCACCGAGCGTCGGGATGGGCGTGCCTTTGCGGATCCGTCGATGACTTGGCTTCATCGAAGGATTCCGTTTTGAACCGCAATCGCAAGGCCCCGACCGCCACCCCCGCCCTGGCCCTCGCCGCCCTCGTCGTTGCCAGCCTCACCGCCTGCGGTGGCGGCGGGTCGGCCATGACCGAGCAGGCCGACGCCGCCGATTCGACGACCGCGGCCACCGCCGCCGCTTCGGCCACCGCCGAGAGCGACCTCGACGCCCAGCTGGCCCAGGCTTCCGCCACGCCGACGTACCACATGGCGCCGGTGGTGCTGCCCGCGCCCGACGAGAGCGACGTCGGCGGCACGAACGCCTCGGCGCGCGTGGCCCCGCAGCGCTTCGCGATCGACCCCGCCGTCGCGGACCTGTCCACGCGCAACCTGACGCCCGACGTGCTCGCCCAGCACCTGGCCGACGCGCGCATGCACCCCGCCTCGGCCGGCTCCGCGGCCACCACGAAGTCGCTGACCTCGACCGTCTTCACGCCGGCCCAGATTCGCGCCGCGTACGGCCTGCCCGACCTGCCCGCCGTCACGACCTCGCTGACCGCCGCGCAGGCCGCCACCCTCGGCGCCGGCCAGACCATCTACATCATCGACGCCTACCACGACGCGAGCGCGCTGACCGACCTGAACGTCTTCTCGACGAAGTTCGGCCTGCCGACCTGCACGCAGACGGCGATCGCCACGACCGCGGCGATGCCGCTGGCCGCCGCGCCGTCCCGGTGCACGCTGTCGGTGGTCGAGGCGACCTCGACCGGCACGATGACCAGCACCGTGCCGAGCTACAACGGCACCTGGGCGCCGGAGAGCAAGCTCGACGTGCAATGGGCGCACGCGATCGCGCCGCTCGCGCGCATCGTGCTGATCGAGACCCCGAACTCGATGAGCAACAACATCCTCGGCGCCATCACGCTGGCCAACAAGATGGGCCCGGGCGTCGTCTCGATGAGCTTCGCCTTCCCCGACCCGGGCTGGGCGGCGAGCGTCGACTCCTACTTCACCAAGACCGCTGGCATGACGTTCGTCGCGGCGACCGGCGACGTCGGCGGCCAGGTGGCCTGGCCGGCCGTCTCGCCCCACGTGCTCGCCGTCGGCGGCACGGGCATGAACTGGACGCCGACCAGCGGCCGCTACGAGCAGGCCTGGGCCAGCGGCGGCGGCGGCGTGAGCGCCTACGAGGCGATGCCGGCGTACCAGTCGGCCGTCACGGTCGGGGGCGCGCGGCCTTCGCACCGCGCCGTCGCGGACGTCGCGTTCAACGCGAGCCCGACGACCGGCCAGTACGTCTCGCTGACGCTGCCCGGCCACGTGCAGGCGTGGAGCGCTTACGGCGGCACCAGCATCGGCACGCCGCAGTGGGCGGGCATCGTCGCCGTCGCCGACGCGATCCGCGCCAATGCCGGCAAGGGCATGCTCGGCGACATCCACAGCGCGCTGTACAGCTCGATCGGCGCCGTCCCGGGCAACTACGCCGCTGCGTTCGACGACATCGTCGACGGCACCAACGGCACCTGCTCGATCTGCAAGGCCACCGCCGGCTTCGACACCGCGACCGGCTGGGGCTCGCCCAACGTCACCGCCCTGTTGCCCCTGCTGACCGGCACCTCCGCCTCGGTCGCCGCGTCGCCGTCGCCGGCACCGGCCCCGACGCCCGCCCCGACGACCAACCACGCGCCGGCGATCAGCAGCCAGACCGTGAACGTCAAGTACAGCAAGGCGTTCTCGTACCAGCTGCAGGGCCGCGACGCCGACGGCGACGCGCTGACCTACACCATCTCGGGCGCCCCGGCCGGCGTCTCGCTGTCGAGCTCGGGCATGCTCACCTGGTCGAGCCCGTCGACGAAGGGCCGCTTCGGCACCACGGTCACCGTGCGCGACAGCCACGGCGCCAGCAGCACCGGCGTCATCATCCTCCTGGTCGCCTGAGCGTCCTCGACCTCGCCCACGACGCCCGCCTCGCGCGGGCGTTTTTCATGGCGCGCCGGCCGGGCGCGACGCGCCGTCCGCGCGCCGAGGAAGGCTGCGTCCCAGCTCATGCGCGCAAGCGGATGTCGCATATCGATGGCGGCGTATGGCCCGGACGGATCCGCGTGGGCGAAGATGTCCGCTCTCGCTGTCATCACGCCCCGCACCCAGGGATTTCCAACGATCCGTGGCGTCACGGCCGCGACCGCGGCCCGCCCGGTCCATGTCGACCGGCGCGGGGCGCGCGTCCCGGTCAGTTGCCAGGCACCTGGCCCTCGATGCCCTTGACGTAGAACTTGATGCCGCCGAGGAACTTGTCGTCCGCGGTCTCGCCGGCCTTGAGCACGTCCTTGCCGTCGTTCGAGGCGATCGGCCCCTTCCAGATCGCGAAGCTGCCGTCCTTCAGGCCCGACTTGACCTGGTCGACCTTGGCCTTGAGGTCGGCGGGCACCTTGTCGGAGATGGACACCAGGTCGATCGCGCCTTCCTTGACGCCCCACCACGACTTGCCGGTCGTCCAGGTGCCGTTGAGGACGTCGTTGGCCGCCTTGATGTAGTACGGCCCCCAGTTCTCGACCGCCGAGGCGAGATGCGCCTTGGGACCATAGGACTTCATGTCGGAATCCCAGCCGAGGCCGTACTTGCCGTTCTTCTCGGCCGTCTGCAGAACCGCGCTGGAGTCCGTGTTCTGGAACAGCACGTCCGCGCCACCGTCGATCAGCGACTGCGCGCCCTCGGTCTCCTTGGGCGGGTTGAACCACTCGTTGACCCACACCACGCGCACCTTGACCTTCGGATTCACGCTCTGCGCGCCGAGGGTGAAGCTGTCGATGTTGCGGATCACCTCGGGGATGGGGATCGAGCCGACCACGCCCAGCGTGCCCGTCTTCGTCATGCCGCCCGCGACGACGCCCGCCATGTACGCGCCCTCGTAGGTGCGGGCGTCGTAGGTGCGCAGGTTCTCGGCGGTCTTGTAGCCGGTGGCGTGCTCGAACTTGACGCCCTTGTTGTCGGCGGCGACCTTGAGCATCGGCTCCATGTAGCCGAAGCTGGTCCCGAAGACGAGCGTGTTGCCCTGCGCCACGAGGTCGCGGAAGACGCGCTCGGCGTCGGCGCCCTCGGGCACCTTCTCGACGAAGGTCGTCTTGACCTTGTCGCCCAGCGCCGCCTCGAGCGCCTTGCGACCGAGGTCGTGCCCGTAGCTCCAGCCGCCGTCGCCCACGGGGCCGACGTAGGCGAAGGCGATCTTCAGCGGCCCGGAGGCCGCCGGCGCAGGCGCCGCGGCGGCGGATGCGGCCGAGCCGGCGTCGGCCGCCGGTACCGCCGCGGGCGCGGGCGTCTCGTCCTTCTTGCCGCAGCCGGCCAGCGCCGCGGCGAGTGCCAGGGTCGTCCAGCCCGCGGCCTGGAGCAGCGAACGCCGGGTGCTTGTCGTCATGGGGAATATCCTCGGAGGTTGTCGTGCGTGGGATGGGTGACCCGGGCTCTCAACCGCCCGGGAAGAACGGCTTGCCGAGCGAGGCCGGCATGTTCGCGCGGATCCAGGCCGGATTGCGGGAGATCAGCGCCAGCACCGCGATGGTGGCGAGGTAGGGCAGCATCGTCAGCAGCTGGCTCGGCACCTGCACGCCCTCGGCCTGGAGATGGAACTGCAGCATCGTCACGCCGCCGAACAGCCAGGCGCCGAGCAGCACGCGCGCCGGCCGCCAGGTGGCGAAGGTGGTCAGGGCGAGCGCGATCCAGCCCTTGCCCGCGATCATGCCCTCGACCCACAGCGGGGTGTAGATGACCGACACGTACGCGCCCGCCAGCCCGCACAGCGCGCCGCCGGCCATCACGGCAGCGAGCCGGATCCGCCGCACCGGATAGCCGAGCGCGTGCGCGGACTCCGGCGACTCGCCCACCGCGCGCAGCACGAGGCCGGCGCGGGATCGGTACAGGAACCACGACAGCCCGACCGCCAGCGCGATCGCGAAGTAGACCATCGGATGCTGGCGGAACAGCGCGGGGCCGGCGAAGGGGAGATCGGCGAGGCCCGGGATCGCGAAGTGCGGCCGCGGACCGAGGCGCTCCTGCGTGTAGCGGATGCCGACGAAGGCCGAGAAGCCGCTGCCGAACAGGCTCAGCGCGAGGCCGGTGGCGACCTGATTGGTGTTCAGCCAGATCACGAGCAGGCCGAAGGCCGCGGCCATCGCGGCGCCCGCCAGCGCGCCGGCGCCGAACGCGAGCGTGTCGCTGCCGGTGTGGACGGCGGTCGCGAAGCCGGCGATCGCGGCGACCAGCATGATGCCCTCGGCGCCGAGGTTGACGACGCCGGCACGCTCGTTGACCAGCAGCCCCAGTCCCGCGATCGCGAGCACGGTGCCGGCGTTGAGCGTCGCGGCGACGAGCAGTGCCCATTCGTTCATCGCGCGGCACCCCCGGCGGCATGGCGCGCGGCGCGGCGCACGCGGAAGTGGATCAGCGTGTCGCTCGCCAGCAGCGAGAACAGCAGCACGCCCTGGAAGACGCCGGTGAGCGACTTCGGACAGCCCAGCCGCGACTGCGCGAGCTCGCCGCCGATGTAGAACAGGCTCATGAGCAGCGCCGAGAACAGCACCCCGACCGGATGCAGCCGCCCGACGTAGGCGACGATGATGGCCGCGAAGCCGTAGCCGGCCGGCACGTAGGGCGTGAGCTGGCCGAGCGGCCCGGCGACCTCGAGCGCCCCCGCCAGGCCGGCCAGGCCGCCCGACGCGAGCAGCGCGACCCACAGCGCATGCCGCGAGGAGAACCCGGCATAGCGCGCCGCCGCCGGCGCCAGCCCGCCGACCTGCAGCCGGAAGCCGCCGCGCAGCCGGAACAGCCACACCCAGCTCGCCGCGACCGCGGCCAGCGCAAGGAGGAAGCCGACGTTCACGCGCAGGCCGGTGACCAGCCGCGGCACCTGCGTCGCCGCGGCGAAGGTGACCGTCTGCGGGAAGTTGTAGCCCTGCGGATCCTTCCACGGCCCGTAGACGAGGTAGCCGAGCAGCTGCTCCGCGACGTAGACCAGCATCAGGCTCACGAGGATCTCGTTGGTGTTGGCGCGATCCTTCAGGAAGGCGACGATCGCCGCCCAGGCCATTCCGCCGACGACGCCCGCGAGCAGGATGGGCACGACGACCCAGTGGCTCGCGCCGTCGCCGACATGGATCGCCAGCCCCGACGCCGCGATCGCGCCCAGCACGAACTGGCCCTCGGCGCCGATGTTCCAGACGTCGGCGCGGTACGAGATCGCCAGGCCCAGGCCGATCAGCATCAGCGGCGTCGCCTTGACCGCGAGCTCGGACAGCGCGTTCGCGCCGCGGAAGGGCTCGACGAAGAACACGCCCAGGCCCTGCAGCGGATCCTTGCCCAGCAGCGCGAACAGCGCCAGCCCGGCGAGCGTCGTGACCGCCAGCGCGATCGCGGGCGACGCCCAGGACATCGCGCGGCTGGGCGCGGGACGGGCCTCAAGCCGCAGCATGCGCCGCCTCCGTCGAATCCGTCGACGCCGCCGGCCACAGTCCCGACATCCACTCGCCGATGCGCGCCGGCGAGGCCTCGGCCACCGGCAGCGACGGCGACACGCGGCCGCGCGCGATCACGACCAGGCGGTCGCTGATCTCGAGCAGCTCGTCCAGATCCTCGCTGACCACCAGCACCGCGCAGCCGGCATCCCGCAGCGCGAGCAGCTCGCCGCGGATCTGCGCCGCCGCGCCGACATCGACGCCCCAGGTCGGCTGCGCGACGACCAGCAGCGTCGGCCGGGCATCGATCTCGCGGCCGACCAGGAACTTCTGCAGGTTGCCGCCCGACAGGCTGCGCGCCGGCGCGTCCGGCCCGCCGGCCTTCACGCCGAAGCGCGCG
>DASVLN010000282.1:0-2008 GCA_036384855.1 Burkholderiaceae bacterium
TGGTCGCGACCGCGCGCGACGACGCCGGCCTCGCGCGCATCGCGGCGCTGGGCGCGAAGCCGCTGCGGGTGGATCTCGCCGACGCCGCGAGCGCCGCGGGCCTCGCGTGGCTGGTCGACGGCGAGGCCTTCGACACCGTGATCGTCAACGCAGGCGTCTACGGCCCCGCCACGCAGGGCCTGCAGCCGCCGACCGCGGCCGACTTCGACGCCGTGATGCACACGAACGTGCTGGGCGCGATGCGGGCGCTCGCGGCGGTCGCGGACGCGCTCGCGCCCGGGGCGAAGCTGGGGGTGATGTCTTCCAGCATGGCCTCGATCGCCGCGCGGCCCGCCGCCGATGCCTGGACGTACCGCGCCTCCAAGGCCGCCCTCAACTCGGTGCTGAAGGACGCCTCGATCGCGCTGGCCGGCCGCGCGACCTGCCTCGCGCTCGACCCCGGCTGGGTGCGCACCGACATGGGCGGCGCGTCGGCCCCGCTGGCGCCGGACGACGCCGTCGCCGGCCTGCGCCGGGTGCTGGCCGCGGCCACGCCCGAGCGATCGGGCAGCTTCCTGACCTGGCGGGGCGAGACCATGCCCTGGTAAGGTTCCGGGTGCGCGACGCGCCCCCGACATGACTGCGGCCCCGCGCCACGAGCGCCCGGTCCGCGACGCTCGACCACGACCCACGACCGAGACCACCATGCATCTCTCCGACGACCACCGCGCCGTGCAGGACGCCATCCGCACCTACGTCCAGGAGCGCATCGCGCCCAAGGCCGCGGCCTGGGATCGCGACGCCCACTTCCCGAAGGAGGAGCTGCGCGGGCTCGCCGAGCTCGGCTGCTACGGCATCGCGGTGCCCACCGAGTGGGACGGCGCGGGCCTCGACTACCTCGCGGTGTCGCTGATCCTCGAGGAGATCGCCGCCGGCGACGGCGCGACGTCCACGGTGGTGAGCGTCAACAACTGCCCGGTCTGCTCGATCCTGATGGCCTTCGGCAACGACGACCAGAAGGAGCGCTTCCTGCGGCCGCTCGCGCGCGGCGACCTGCTCGGCGCGTTCTGCCTGACCGAGCCGCACGTCGGCTCCGAGGCCGGCGGCCTGCGCACCACGGCCGTCCGCGACGGGGACGACTACGTCCTCAACGGCGTCAAGCAGTTCATCACCAGCGGCAAGAACGGCGACGTCGCGATCGTGATGGCGGTCACCGACAAGGCGGCCGGCAAGAAGGGCATCAGCGCGTTCGTCGTGCCGACCTCGACGCCGGGCTACGTCGTCGCGCGCGTCGAGGAGAAGATGGGCCAGCACGCGAGCGACACGGCGCAGATCCTGTTCGAGAACTGCCGCGTGCCCGCCGCCAACCGCCTCGGCGAGGAAGGCCAGGGCCTGAAGATCGCGCTGTCGGGGCTCGAGGGCGGGCGCATCGGCATCGCGTCGCAGTCGGTGGGCATGGCGCGCGCGGCGTTCGAGGCGGCGCTGCGCTACTCGAAGGAGCGCGTCGCGTTCGCGCAGCCGATCTTCGAGCACCAGGCGATCCAGTTCAAGCTTGCCGAGATGGCCACGCAGATCGAGGCCGCGCGCCAGCTGATCCACCACGCCGCGAGCCTGAAGGACGCCGGCCTGCCCTGCCTGAAGGAAGCCGCGATGGCCAAGCTGTTCGCCAGCGAGATGGCCGAGCGCGTGTGCTCCGCCGCGATCCAGGTGTTCGGCGGCTACGGCTACACGACCGACTTCCCGGTCGAGCGCATCTACCGCGACGTGCGCGTCACGCAGATCTACGAGGGCACGTCCGAAGTCCAGAAGATCCTCATCGGGCGGGGGCTGGCGTGAGCCTGGGCGGGCTCGTGCTCGACGACCCCGTCGCCGCGGGCCTGCATCCGCGCGACGACTGGTGGCCCGACGCGCTGCGCTTGTCGCCAGGCGTCGCGTTCGATGTCGCCCCCGCGCCGTCGGGCATCCCGATCGCGGCCGGCGCGCTGCTGCGGCCGGCGCCGTCCTCGCGCCGCCTGGGTGCGTGGATGCG
>DASVLN010000283.1:0-5695 GCA_036384855.1 Burkholderiaceae bacterium
TCGGCGGCAGGGACTCGGGATGTGTCATCGTGGCCATCTCAGCGTCGCGCACGGTGTTCGATCAGGTATTTCGCGTCGGCGAGCGCGGTCGGGATGTCCTTGCCGTCGCGCACGACGTTCTGGTACTCCGAGCGCACGACATCGGTGGCCATCGCGTCGTACTTGTCGACCGCGATCGACGGCACGCGCGCGGCGATGTCGCGCCACAGCAGGCGCGCCGGCTGGCCCCCGAGGAAGGGCATGGGCTCGGCCATCGTCGGGTCCTGCTGGGCCGCGATGAGCGCGGGGAAGGTGTCCAGCACGCGCAGCGAGGCGAGCTGCGTCTCGCGGTCGGCGGTCATGAACTGGATGAACTGCCACGCCTCGGCCTTGTGCTTCGCACGCCGCGGGATGGCGTAGAACGAGCCGCCGTACGAGGCCTCCATGCCCGCAGGCAGCACGGCCGAGCGCCACTTGCCGGCGGTGTCGGGCGCGATCCAGTTCTTCAGGTGGCCGGCGAGCCAGGCGCCCATCATCTCGGCGGCGATGTGGCCCGAGCGCAGGCCGGCGACCCATTCGTTGGTCCACATCGTCACGCCGGCGTCGATGCCCGCGCGGTGCGCGGCCCGGCCGAGCTCGAAGCCGCGCACGAAGCGCGGACTGTCGACGAGCACGTGGCCCTGGCGGTCGAAGTACAGGCCCTCGCCCGGCTTGAGGCCGGCGCGGATGACGATGTCGGTGATGTCCTCGCTGTCGGCCAGCAGGCAGGCGCCCGTGGCCTTCTTCAGCTTGACGCCGGCGGCGATGAACTGCTCCCAGCTGCCGGTCAGGTCGGACTCGGCCAGGCCCGCCTTCGCGAGCAGGTCCGTGCGATAGAGCAGCGTGCCCGGGCCGATGTCGGCCGGCAGCGCCGCGAGCGCGCCGTGGCTGTTGGTCGCCTGGGCGATGGTGTAGGGGACGAACTTCGCGGCAAGCGCGGCGTCGCCGTAGGGCGGGCGCGACAGATCCTCGAAGCCGTTGGACTCGGCGAACTTGCCGATGAAGCGGAAGTCGATCGCCATCACGTCGGGCAGGCCGGAGCCGGTGGCGAGCGCGGTGGTCATCGCGGTGTGGTGGTCGGCGTACTGCAGCGAGACGATCTTCACGTCGACGTCGGGATGCGCGGCGCGCCAGCGCGGCATCGCGGCGAGCGCGGCGCGGTCGAGGTCGGGGAAGGTCGCGACGGTGAGGGTCGTCGTCGCGCACGCGGTCGTGGCGGCCGACGTCGCGATGATCGCGAGGGCCAGGGCACGGGCGAGCGCGCGCAGGGGCTTGGACATGGAAGCGGACGTGAGACGGGGAAAAGGCCGCGGGCGCGGGGAGACACGGGCCCGCGGCAAACCCACTCGGGAAAGCGCGGCCTGGCCGCGGGCGGCGGGGCCGCGCCGCGCGGCGCAGGCCCCGCCTCGCGGGCTCAGAAGTTGAAGCCGGCGTTGACGCCGAAGGTGCGCGGCGGCAGGTACTGCGATTCCCACGCGCCGAAGCTGTTGCCGGCGTTGGTGCGCACCTTGCCGTTCTCGACGTTGCGCACGAAGGCGTCCACGTACCAGTCCTTGGCGTCCTGGTACCGCAGGCCGACGTCGGTGCGCGTGTAGGCCTTCTGCTCGTCCTGCGGTCCGAGGTCGAAGACGCTCAGCGTGCTGCGGCCCTCGTAGTGGAACGTCACCCGCGGCGAGAGCTTGGAGCCGCTCGCGAAGCGGAAGTCGTGCTCGTACATCGCCGTGCCGGAGAACGACGGCGAGTGCGGCAGCTTGTGGCCCGTGACGTTCAGGCAGGTGCTGATGATCGTCGACTCCGTGCAGGCGGGCAGCGAGTAGTCGTTGCTGCCGGCGAGCAGGTACCCCAGGCGCGTATGCAGGTAGGCGCCGCTGATCGACACCGTGTCATTCTTCGACAGCGCGGCCGACAGCTCGGTCTCGAAGCCGTAGACCTTGGCGCCCTGCGCGTTGGAGGTCGCCAGGCCGTGCGAGCCGTCCGGGTTGGTCACCGGCGCGCTGAACTGGAAGTCCTTGAAGTCCTCGTAGTACAGCGAGTTGTTGAAGTGCACCTTGCCGTCGAGGAAGGTGTTCTTGCTGCCGACCTCGTAGTTGGTCAGGGTCTCCGGGCCGTAGTGGTAGCCGCCGTCCTGCAGGCCGCCGGACTTGTAGCCGGTCGACACGCTGGCGTAGACCATCGCGTTCTTGCTGAGGTCGTAGTTGGCGCGCGCGAGCCAGGTGGTCTTGGAGCCGGTGTAGTGGCCGTCGTTGTGGGTCGGGCCGAAGGCCGCGGCGCCGAGCGTGGCAGGGTCGGTGTCGGCGTCGATGCGCAGCGGCACCGAGCCGTCCTTGCCTTGCCAGCCCCAGTTGACGCCGCCCTCGTTCTTGCGGTCGTCGTGCGTGAAGCGGGCGCCGCCGGTCAGGTGCAGGCTGTCGCCGATGTTCCAGGTCGCCTGGCCGAAGACCGCCTGCGAGTTCACCGTCTCCTTGGGCTGGATGAACGCGCCCTGCCAGTTGATGGTGCCCTGGGTCGTGCCGTCGGTGATGGGGATGTCGAAGCGGATGCCGTTGTCCTCGGCGGCGTAGTAGAGCCCCAGGATCCAGTCCAGCTCGTGCGAGCCGTTGGACTGCAGCTGCAGCTCGTGGCTGTAGTTCTTGTAGTGCGACCAGTCGGTGCGGTCCTCCTGCACCTTGCCGTTGGTCGTGAAGCTGGTGGGCACCAGCGCGCCGCCGCTCTGGTCGAAGTCCTCGCTGCCGCTGTAGCGCGAGTAGCCCGCGGTGTAGTTCAGGTTGAGGTAGTCGCTCAGGTCCCAGCTGACGTGGCTGCGCAGGGTGTTGACGCTGCGGTCGAGGTACGGCGCGACGCTGATCAGCGCCGACCAGAAGCTCTCGCCCGGACGCGGATCCTGCATGAGGTTCATGTTGGGCGTGCCGTGGTCCTCGAAGTGCTCGTACGAGGCGTTCCAGCTCAGGTTGCGCATGGGCTTCCACAGGAAGCTGATGCGCTCGGCGGTCTGGTCCTGCGCGTCGTACTTCGGGCCGCCCTGCACGAACGAGTTCGGATCGAGCGGGCGGAACGAGAGCTGCGGCGAGTTCGGGTGCGCGTCGTTGTAGGCCTTGATCGCCGGGGCCGCGGCGGTCTCCTGGTCGGCCAGCGAGATCGTGGGCGGCTTCTGGTAGCTCACGTAGCCGTCGTGCTGCTCGTGCACGAAGGCCGCGCGGATCGCGAAGGTGTCGCTGATGCCGATGTTGAACGCGCCGCGCGCGCCCAGGCGGTTGTAGTTGCCCAGGCCGGCCTCGAAGTTGCCGAAGTTGCTGCCGATCTCGGCCTTGGCGGTCTTCATGTTGACCGCGCCGACGGTGGAGTTGCGGCCCCACAGCGTGCCCTGCGGCCCGCGCAGCACCTCGATGCCGTCCATGTCGAACAGCAGCGCCGCGGCGCCTTCGGCGCGCGGGGCGTAGATGCCGTCGACGAAGAGCGCGACCTCGGGGTCCGCGTACTCGGTCTTGGCGCTGTCGTTGCCGATGCCGCGCAGGGTCATCGTGATGACGCCGTGGTCGCCTTCGCTGGTGGCCTGGAAGCTCGGCACGAGGTGGACGACGTCCTCCACCGTCTGCACGTGCTCCTTGTCCAGCTCGGCGGCGTTGATGGGCGTGACCGCCAGCGGCGTGCTCTGCAGGGTGGTGGTGCGCTTGGTCGCCGTGACGGTGACCTCCTGCACGGCGTCGTCGCGCGAGGCGGCGGCGGCGCTCGCGGCGGGAGCGGGTTGCGCCGCGCCCTGCGCGTGCACGGAGGAAGCGCCGGCCAGCAGGGCCAGCACCGCGAGGTTGACGGGGTTCCGGAGAACGCTCCGGAAGGTCGGTGCGCGAGAGTTCACGTGTGTCTCCAATGTTGCTGATGCGTCTTGCGGCCGTCTATGCGGCGATTCATGGCGTCTTCGATGTCGCGATGCGCGGGCAGCGCGGGTGCAGCACCCCGCGGCCCCCTCCTCGCCACGTGTCGCCACGTGCATTCCGCGGGGCGCGCGCCACGGGGCCGGCGCCGCTCCGCCTCGGTCGACCGGCCTCGTGAGCGCGGGGTCGACCGTCGGAATGCAGCGGATGATGCCGATCGATGACAACGCTGTCAACAAAAAAGACAACGATGTCTGACAGCGGTGTCATTTCGCCGGTATCATGCCCGGCAACGGGCGGTGGGACCCCGGGAAAACGCCGAGAACGGGAAGCAGCGCCCGGCCCGCCCGTCCCGCAAGCGAAAGCCGGAGAAGCGCATGAATCCCATTCGAGACATCCTCGTCGTCGGCGGCGGCACCGCCGGCTGGCTCACCGCGGCCTTCCTCGCGCGCACGCTGGGCACGGCCGCGGGCGGCGTGCGGGTCACCCTGGTCGAGGCGAGCGACATCCCGGCCATCGGCGTCGGCGAAGGCACCTTTCCGTCGATCCGCAGCACGCTCTCGGCGATCGGCCTGGACGAGGCGCGCTTCCTGCGCGAGTGCGACGCGACGTTCAAGCAGGGTGTGCACTTCGCGCACTGGCGCCACGCGCCGGGCACGGCGCCGGCCAGCGAGGAGAGCTACTTCCACCCGTTCAACGCCCCCAGCCAACGCCCGGGCGGGCCCGAGCTGCTCCCCTACTGGCTGCTGGGCGGCGCCGGCGCACGGCCGTTCGCGGACGCCGTCTCGATGCAGCAGCGCGTGGCCGACGCCTCGCGCGCGCCCAAGCGCGCCGGCGACGGCGACTGGCTCGGGCCGATGAACTATGCCTACCACTTCGACGCCGGCAAGTTCGCGACCCTGCTCGCGACCCACGCGAAGTCGCTCGGCGTCGCGCACGTGGTGGCGACGGTCGAACGCGTCGAGCTCGCGGGCCCCGACACCATCGCCGCCGTCCACACGCGCGAGCGCGGCGCGCTGGCGGCCGACCTCTACGTCGACTGCACCGGCTTCCGCGCCGCGCTGATCGGCCGGGCCCTCGGATCGCGCCCGAAGCCGCTGGGCGACGTGCTGTTCGTCGACCGCGCGCTCGCGATCCAGGTCCCGTACCCCGGCCCCGACGCGCCGATCCCGTCGTACACGATCTCGACCGCCCACGAGGCCGGCTGGACCTGGGACATCGGCCTGCAGCGGCGCCGGGGCATCGGCTACGTCTACTCGAGCCGCCACACCGACGACGCACGCGCCGAGGCCGTGCTGCGCGCCTACGCCGGGCCGAAGGCCGAGGGCGTCGCCGCGCGCGCGCTGAAGCTGGACATCGGCTACCGCGAGACCCAGTGGATCGGCAACTGCGTGGCGGTCGGGCTGTCGGCGGGCTTCCTCGAGCCGCTCGAGTCCTCGGGCATCGGCCTGATCGAGGCCGCGGCCTACCTGATCGGCTTCCTGCTGCCGGCCGACGGCGACCTCGCGCCCGCCGCCCGCCGCTTCAACGCGCAGATGCGCGCGCGCTTCGAGCGCATCGTCGATTTCCTGAAGCTGCACTACGCCCTCACCCGGCGCACCGACACCGCGTTCTGGCGCGACAACGCCGACCCGCGCTCGTGGACGCCGACGCTCTCCGACCTGCTGGCGTCCTGGCGCTCGCGGCCGCCGCACCGGCTCGACTTCGTCGTCGACCTGGAGATGTACCCGCCCTCGAGCTGGCAGTACGTGCTGTACGGCATGGGGTATCGCACCGACCTGGGCGCGCTGCGCGCCGCGTGGCCGCGC
>DASVLN010000284.1:0-2301 GCA_036384855.1 Burkholderiaceae bacterium
TGCCGCCGGACGAGGCGCTCGCGGTGATGGCCCTGATCGAACTCGGGTTCGCCAGCGCGACCCAGCGCCGCGAGCTGGCGCCGGTCCAGGCCTGAGCACGGGCGCGCGACGCCCGCCCATCCCCGCGCAGGGGCGCTGGGCGCCGGCAAGCACGAGCGGCGCGATCTCGCTATCCTGTCGCGCCATGCCCGCCAACCCCGCCATCCTGTCCGTCCGCCGGCTGTCCAAGACCTACGCGTCGGGATTCCAGGCGCTCAAGAGCGTCGACCTGGAGATCCGCCGCGGCGAGATCCTCGCGCTGCTGGGTCCGAACGGCGCCGGCAAGACCACCCTCATCAGCATCGTCTGCGGCATCGTCAACGCGAGCGAGGGCACGGTCACCGTCGACGGCCACGACATCGTGCGCGACTACCGCGCCACGCGCTCGCTGATCGGCCTCGTGCCCCAGGAGCTCACGACCGACGCCTTCGAGACGGTGTGGGACACGGTCTCCTTCAGCCGCGGCCTGTTCGGCAAGGCGGCCGATCCGGCTCACATCGAGAAGACGCTGCGCGCGCTGTCGCTGTGGGACAAGAAGGATGCGCGCATCCGCACGCTCTCGGGCGGCATGAAGCGGCGCGTGATGATCGCCAAGGCGCTGTCGCACGAGCCGCAGATCCTGTTCCTCGACGAGCCCACCGCGGGCGTCGACGTGGAGCTGCGGCGCGACATGTGGGCCCTCGTGCGCGAGCTGCGCGCCACCGGCGTCACCATCATCCTGACGACGCACTACATCGAGGAAGCCGAGGAGATGGCCGACCGCATCGGCGTCATCGCCAAGGGCGAGCTGCTGCTGGTCGAGGACAAGGCCGAGCTGATGGACAAGCTCGGCAGCAAGCAGGTCACGCTGCAGCTCGCCGCGCCGCTGGCCGCGGTGCCGGCCGCCTTCGACGGCTATGCGGTGCAGCTGTCGCCCGACGGCCGCGAGCTCACCTGCACCTACGACACCCGCCACGCGTCCCACGGCATCGTCGACTTCATGAAGCGCGTCGACGCCGCGGGCCTCGGGTACGCCGACCTGCGCACCAAGCAGAGCTCGCTGGAAGAGATCTTCGTGAGCCTCGTCGACGGCGCACGGCAGCGCAAGGAGGAGAAACCGACATGAGCGCCCTCAGCAACTGGCACGCGATCCGCGCCATCTACAGGTTCGAGATGGCGCGCACCTGGCGCACGCTCACGCAGAGCATCGTCTCGCCCGTGATCTCGACCTCGCTGTACTTCGTCGTCTTCGGCGCCGCGATCGGCTCGCGCATCCAGCAGGTCGGCGGCATCCCGTACGGCGCGTTCATCGTCCCGGGGCTGGTGATGCTGTCGCTGCTGACGCAGAGCATCTCCAACGCGTCGTTCGGCATCTACTTCCCGCGCTTCACCGGCACGATCTACGAGCTGCTGTCGGCGCCGGTGTCGCCGCTGGAGGCGGTGATCGCCTACGTCGGCGCGGCGGCGTCGAAGTCGGTGCTGCTGGGCGCCATCATCCTCGCGACGGCGGCGCTTTTCGTGCCGCTGCGGATCGCGCATCCGTTCGTCATGGTGCTGTTCCTCGTGCTGACCGCGGTCACGTTCAGCCTCGTCGGCTTCATCATCGGGCTGTGGGCCGACGGCTTCGAGAAGCTGCAGGTGATCCCGCTGCTCATCGTCACGCCGCTGACCTTCCTGGGCGGCAGCTTCTACTCGATCTCGATGCTGCCGCCGTTCTGGCAGACCGTCGCCCTGTTCAACCCGGTGGTCTACCTGATCAGCGGCTTTCGCTGGAGCTTCTACGGCGCGGGCGACGTCGGCGTGGGCGTGAGCCTGGTGGTGACGGCGCTGTTCCTCGCTGCGGCGATGGCCATCGTCGCGTGGATGTTCCGCACCGGCTATCGCCTCAAGAACTGACGGCCGGCCGGGTCCGCGGCCCGGGGAACGCGGGTTGCCCCGGCAGGACGTGCGCGGCCCGGCGCCGCGCGAACGTTCCAGGAGGCTTCCCATGGACATCCGCCAAGACCCCAACTCGATCCCCAACTTCAGCGACGGCGACCGCCTCGGCGAGCTCCAGGCCGGCGAGCGCGAGCAGGAGCAGTCCAGCGTCGAGCTCGATCGTCCGGACGGCGATGGCGACATCCCCACCGGCTCGGGCCTGGACTCGCAGCTCGACCAGGGCAGCGGCGTGACGGCCAAGCCCGGTGCCTCGGCGCCCGGCACCCCCGCAGAGCGCGGCGAGGACGCCTCGAAGACCGGCGGCGGAGCCGTCGACGGCCTGGTCGGCGCGCCCTGACGACTCGC
>DASVLN010000285.1:0-2790 GCA_036384855.1 Burkholderiaceae bacterium
GCCCGCGCGGCGGCCCGGCGGCGCGAGCGAGGCCGCCACCAGCGCCGAGACGCCGAAGAACGTGCCGTGCGGCAGCCCGCTGACCAGCCGCAGCAGCATCATCGCGGCGTAGCCGGGCGCCGCGGCGCTCGCGAAGTTGCCGGCCGCGAAGAGCGCCATCATCGCCATCAGCAGCGCGCGCCGCGGCCAGCTGGCCGTCACCACGGCCAGCACCGGTGCGCCGACGACCACGCCGAGGGCGTAGGCGCTGATCACGTGGCCGGCCTGCGGGATCGTGACCCCCAGGTCCCGCGCCACCTCCGGCAGCAGGCCCATGATCACGAACTCGCCGGTGCCGATCGCGAAGCCGCCGACGCCCATCGCCCAGACCGCGGGCCAGAAGTGGCGTTCGCGGTCCGCCTGGGTCATCGAATGGCCGGCGGCGGGCGCGGGTGGAAGGCTGGCGGCGGAGGTCGAGCTCATGGCGGCAGGCGGCCGCGCGCGGGCGCGACAGGCGCGTCGCACGGCGGCAGGAAAGGCGGTTGGGGAGGGAGTGGCGGCCAGACCGGCCGGCTCCGAGCGGGATTGTGCATTGCAACAACAAACCTTGCGACGCGCGCTGGCATCCCGCTGGAACCGTTTCCGGCCATTCGTCACGCAGTGTGCGATGGCGCTGCGCGGGCGCCACGGGCCCGGTCCGCATGCTGAACCGGACGAGGCATCCGGCTTGCCGACCAGGGAGATCACGCCGACCGACCCCCACCGAAAGGCCCGCCATGACGAGTTCCGACGCCCCGACCTCCGCCTCCCGCGACGACATGCCGGCCGCGACCGCCGCCCTGCGCGAAGGCGACCGCGTCCCCCGCGTGCGCTTCCGGGTGCGCGACGGTGCGGAGTGGGGCGAGGTGTCCAGCGACCAGCTCTTCGACGGCCGCACGGTCGTCGTCTTCGCGTTGCCGGGCGCGTTCACGCCGACCTGCTCGTCGCAGCACCTGCCGCGCTACGAGGAGCTTGCGCCGGCCTTCGAGCGCCTGGGCGTGGACGAGGTCGTCTGCGTCTCCGTCAACGACCCGTTCGTGATGGAGGAGTGGGGCCGCAGCGAGTCCGCGCGGCGCGTGCGCCTGCTGCCCGACGGCAACGCCGAGTTCACGCGCGGGATGGGCATGCTCGTCGACAAGCGCGAGCTCAACTTCGGCGCGCGCTCGCGGCGCTATTCGATGCTGGTGCGCGACGGGCGCATCGACAAGCTCTTCCTCGAGCCCGACGAACCGGGCGACCCGTACGGCGTGTCGGACGCCGACACGATGCTGCGCCACCTCGACCCGCGCGCCGCCGCGCCCGACGAGGTCGCGATCCTGAGCCGCCCCGGCTGCCCGTTCTGCGCCCACGCGAAGGCCGCGCTCGACGCCGCCGGGCTCGCATACGTGGACATCTCGCTGCCGCCGCTGGACCGCTCGCGCGCGCTGCGGGCGATGACCGGCGCCCAGACGGTGCCGCAGGTGTTCGTCAACGGGCAGCTGGTGGGTGACTCCGAGGCGCTGGACGCCTGGCTCGCGCGGCGCGAGCGGGCCTGACGCAGCGTCGACGAGGCGCGGCGGGACAGCGCGCGGATCGAGTCGGCCCGCGAAAAATCCACCCGTCGGGCCGTCGGTCGCGCAACACAGGGAGGCAGGGGCGCTCGTCTCGGCCCGACACCGCGTGCGACGCGGCCACGCGGGCGGCAAGGGCCGCGGCAGGATCATCGCCGCGGTCGGGCGCATTGTCGGGCTCGGGGGCTTGCCTCGTCCTGAAGCGGGCCCTTCCTGCGTCTTGTGCACAATCGCCCGGATGAACTCCAACCTCTTCCAGGGCCGCCCGGTGGCGGTCATCGGCGCGGGCGTGATGGGCATCGGCATCGTCCAGGTGGCGCTGCTGGCGGGCCATCCGGTGCGCCTGTTCGACACGCGCGACGGCGCGGCCGACGCCGCGGCGCGGCAGCTGGCGCAGACGCTGGCGAAGTTCGCCGACAAGGGCAAGCTCACGCCCGAGGACGTGCAGGCCGCCCTCGCGCGCTTGCGCGCCGCGGCGACGCTGCGCGAGCTCGCCGACTCGGCGCTCGTGGTCGAGGCGATCGTCGAGAACCTCGCGGTCAAGCAGCAGCTGCTGCGCGAGCTCGAGGAGATCGTGGCGCCCGAGTGCGTGCTCGCGAGCAACACGTCCTCGTTGTCGATCACCGCGATCGCGCGCGGGCTGAAGGCACCGGGGCGCGTCGTCGGCATGCACTTCTTCAATCCCGTGCCGCTGATGCGGCTGGTCGAGGTCGTCTCCGGCCTCGCGACCGAGCCCGCGGTGGCCGACGCGATCCACACGCTCGCGCAGGACTGGGGCAAGGTCGCGGTGCACGCGAAGTCCACGCCGGGCTTCATCGTCAACCGGATCGCGCGGCCGTTCTACGCCGAGACGCTGGCGCTGCTGCAGGAGCGCGCGGCCGCGCCCGCGGCGCTCGACGCCTGCGTGCGCGGCGCGGGCTTCCGCATGGGGCCGTGTGAGCTGATGGACCTGATCGGCCACGACACGAACTTCGCGGTCACGCAGTCCGTCTACGAGGCCAACTTCTTCGACAAGCGCTTCCAGCCTTCGCTGGTGCAGCGCGAGATGGTCGACGGCGGGCTGCTCGGGCGCAAGTCGGGCCGCGGCTTCTACCACTACAACGACGGCGCGGCCGCGCCCAAGGTCGCGGAGCCGGAGGCCGAGCACCCGCGCCCCGCGCAGTCGCTGGTGCTGCACGGCACCGGGGCGGTTGCCGAGCTGCTCGCCGCGCGCCTGGGGGCC
>DASVLN010000286.1:0-2148 GCA_036384855.1 Burkholderiaceae bacterium
CGGTCGCGTGCGCACGCGGGCCCGCGGCGGCCAGTCGCAGCTCGCGCGCGAGCAGCTCCAGCTTCGCGCCCAGCTCCGTCCACGGCGCGAGGCCGCGCGCCTGCTGCAGGCCGGCCCCGACGAGGTCGCGCGCGAGGTCGATCGCCTGGCCCGTCGCGAGCGTCTGCCCGAGGAACTGCACGCCGATGTCGACCATCTGGTGCGCCTCGTCGAACACGGCGACGTCGACCGAGGGCAGCAGCTCCGCGACGCCGCCCTCGCGCAGCGCCATGTCGGCGAAGAACAGGTGGTGGTTGACGACGACCACGTCGGCCGCCATCGCGTCGCGCCGCGCCTTCATCACCGGGCAGACCGCGAACTTCGGGCACTCGCTGCCGAGGCAGTTCTCGCGCGTGGAGGTGACCAGCGGGATCACCTCGGAGCGCTCGTCGAGCCCTTCGAGCTCGCTCAGGTCGCCGCTGGTCGTGGACTGCGCCCACACCTCGATGCGCGAGAGCGCGCGGATCGCGAGCCGGTCGGCGAAGGTGGCCTCGACGCGGGCCCGCTCCATGCGGTACGGGCACAGGTAGCTGGAGCGGCCCTTGAGCAGTGCCGTCGAGACGGGGACGCCCAGGGCGGTCGTCAGGCGCGGCAGGTCGCGGTAGAAGAGCTGGTCCTGCAGGTTCTTGGTCGCCGTGCTGACGAGCGCGCGCCGCCCGGCCAGCAGCACGGGCACGAGGTAGGCGAAGGTCTTGCCGACGCCGGTGCCCGCCTCGACCACCAGCGTCGCCCGATCCTCGATCGCCTGCGCGACCGCCCCGGCCATGCGCAGCTGGCCGTCGCGCTCGAGGTAGGCGGCGTCCTCGCGCCCGAGCGGGCCGTCGGCCGACAGCGCGCGCAGCGAAGCGAGCACGAGCGCGGGCGGCGCCGCGTCCGTCCCGGGGGATGCATCGCCACGGACACCAAGCCCGACCAGGCCGGCGGCCTCGGCATCCTCGAGATCCGCCGCGCACAGGCCGGCACCGACCCCGTCGCGCGCATCGCGGCCGGCGTCGTCTGCAGGGGCGGGCGGCGCGTCCATCGCGTCCGGGCGCGCCTCAGGCGGTGTCGGGGGGATCGAGTTCAGCTTCGAGCAGCGCGATGTGGTCGCGCAGGAGGAGGCGCCGCTTCTTCAGGCGCTTGAGGGCGAGTTCGTCGAGCGCCGCCTGCGCGCCCGCACGGTCGATCAGCTCGTCGAGGTCGGCATGCTCCATGCGGAGCTCGATCAGCCGTCGTTGCGGAGAATGCAGGGATTCGCTCATGTCGGGGCCCGCGCCGGGCATCGCCAGAGTTTATATTGACGACCATGAACACGACCACCCAAGGCTTCCGACTTTCCGCCGCCACGGGACTGCACAAGGGCGACCGCGCCTACCAGCAGGACCAGATCGAGCTCCTGGTGCACCCGCGCATCCAGGGCTGCGCGCTGGGGCTGGTGGCGGACGGCATGGGCGGCAAGAGCGGTGGCCGCACCGCCGCGGACCAGGTCGTGATGACGGCGCGCCAGGTGTTCGAGCGCTTCTCGCCCGCGCGCGACGATCCGACCGCGATGCTCACCAGCCTGGTCGTCGAGTCGCACCTGATGATCAAGCTGACCGCGATCACCGCCGAGGAGGAGCCGCACAGCACGCTCGCGTCCTTCCTCGTGATGCCGGATCGCCGCGCCTACACCGTGCACGCGGGCGATTCGCGCATCTACCACTTCCGCGGCGCCGAGCTCGTGCGCCGCACCAAGGACCACTCCTACGTCCAGCGCCTCATCGACGAGGGCCGGCTGACGGAGGAGAAGGCCAACAACCACCCGCAGTCCAATCTGCTGACCGGCTGCCTCGGCACCCAGCAGGATCCGCCGGTCGAGCTCAACGCGATCGACCACCTCGAGATCGGCGACTCGCTGATGGCCTGCAGCGATGGCCTGTGGCACTACCTGACCGCGCGCGAGATGGGTGCGATCATCAACGCGCTGTCGCCGCGCGAGGCGAGCGAGATGCTGATCAGCAAGGCGCGCCAGCGGGCGCGCGGATCCGGCGACAACCTCTCGCTGGTGCTGGTGCGGGTCGAGGCGATCGCCTGAGGCTTCGCCCCCGCGTGCGCCACCCCGGCGCGGCGGCGTGCGCCGCGACCGCCGCC
>DASVLN010000287.1:0-1611 GCA_036384855.1 Burkholderiaceae bacterium
GAGGCCGCGGCCGCCGCGGCGCGCGCGGTCGGCGTCGGCAGCGGCGCCTCGCCGATGGTCAGCGGCCACAGCGAGGCCAACGCGGCGCTCGAGGAGGAGCTCGCCGCCTTCGTCGGGCTGCCGCGGGCGCTGTACTTCTACGCCGGCTACGCGACGAACGCGGGCGTCGTGCCGGCGCTGGTCGGGCCCGGCGACGCGCTGTTCTCCGACGCGCTCAACCACGCCTGCCTCATCGACGGCGCACGCCTGTCCAAGGCGACGCTGCACCGCTTCGCGCACGCCGACCTCGCCGAGCTCGAGACCCAGCTCGCCGCCAGCCCGGCGCGTCGCAAGCTCGTGATCAGCGACGCGGTCTTCAGCATGGACGGCGACGTCGCCGACGTCCCCGCGCTGCTGGCCCTGTGCGAACGCCACGACGCGCTGCTGATGCTGGACGACGCGCACGGCTTCGGCGTGCTCGGGCCGCAAGGGCGCGGGACGCTCGCGGCCGCGGGGTTCGCGAATCTCGACGGGCAGCGCGGCGCGAGCCGGCGCGTGCTGTACATGGCCACGCTCGGAAAGGCGGCGGGCGTCTCCGGGGCGTTCGTCGCCGGGCCCGACACGCTGGTCGAATGGGTGCTGCAGAAGACGCGCAGCTACATCTTCGCCACCGCTGCGCCGGCGCTGCTGGCCGAGTCGCTGCGCGCCGCGCTGCGCGTGATGCGCGCGGAGCCGGAGCGGCTCGCCCGCCTGCACGCCAACATCGCGCGTTTCAAGGCCGGCGTGCCGGCGGCGATCGCGGGCACCGGCTGGACGCTGCTGCCCTCGTCGACCGCGGTGCAGGGCCTGGTCATCGGCAGCAACGCGCTCGCGCTCCGCGTCATGCAGTCGCTCGCCGACGACGGCCTCTGGGTGCCCGCCATCCGCCCGCCCACCGTCCCCGAGGGCACGGCGCGCCTGCGCATCGCCCTGTCGGCCGCGCACACGCCGGCCGAGGTCGACCGGTTGCTCGCGGCGCTCGCGAACGCGGCGCGGCGACACGCGGCCTGAGGCGAGATCCCTCCTCGTGATCCGGAGCCCGGCGACATCGTGGTGCCGGCGACCGGCGTCGTTTCCATCGACACCGGTCGACGAGCCGGCCGCCTGAGCGCGCGCCCGACGGGCCGCGGCCGGCGCCGCCGCGTCAGCGCTGGTTCTGGCCGTTGTTGTCGTCGCGGCGCTGCTGCTGCTCCTTGCGCTCGGCCTGCTCCTTCTGCGCCTGCTCACGCTGGCGCGCCTGGGCCTGGGCGGCTTCCTGCTGCGCGTGCTGCTGCGCGGCCTGCTGCGAGCGCTGCTGCGCTTCCTGCTGCTCGCGCTGGCGCGCCTGCGCCTGCGCGGCCTCCTGCTGCGCGTGCTGTTGCGCGGCCTGCTGCGAACGTTGCTGCGCTTCCTGCTGTTCGCGCTGGCGCGCCTGCGCCTGCGCGGCTTCCTGCTGCGCGTGCTGTTGCGCGGCCTGCTGCGAGCGCTGCTGCGCTTCCTGCTGTTCGCGCTGGCGCGCCTGCGCCTGCGCGGCCTCCTGCTGCGCATGCTGTTGCGCGGCCTGCTGCGAGCGCTGCTGCGCTTCCTGCTGCTCGCGCTGGCGCGCCTGCGCCT